>NZ_JBEPQV010000010.1:0-208839 GCF_040548035.1 Bradyrhizobium sp. LB8.2
GACCCAGCGGTCGGGACGAAAAGCTGGCAGCAATCAAACAAAAAGCGGAACATCCGCCTTGACACACCAAATCCCCATGTGAGCAATCCAGACTGGTTCCGCGGAGGCATGCTGGATTGCTTCGCTGTGCTCGCAACGACAACGGATGGAGATAAACTGCGTCTGCTGCTTCCCGATACGGAAATGCTGTAGTCTAACCGACTGACGCCAGACTTTCCGGGGACTCGACATCGATGCCGCACGACTCTCACGCCCGAAGCGCTTGGCCGCTATTCCGGTCGCTCGCGGCCTATTCGCTGCCTGGCGATCTCATGGCGGGGCTGACGCTGGCGGCCATCGCGATCCCCGAGCAGATGGCCACGGCGCGGCTCGGCGGCTTCGCGCCGCAGATCGGCTTCTTCGCCTTCATGGCGGGATCGCTGGGCTTTGCGATGCTCGGCGGCAACCGCTTCCTGTCCTGCGGCGCGGATTCCACGATCACGCCGATCTTCGCCGGCGGGCTCGCGGCGCTGGCCGCCGCCGGCTCGCCAGACTATCAGGGCCTCGCAATCGCACTGGCGCTGATGGTCGGCGCGATGATGCTGGCCGGCGGCGCGTTCCGCCTCGGCGGCATCGCCAATCTGCTATCGGTGCCGGTCATGGTCGGCTTCCTCGCCGGCATCTCGGTCCACATCATCGTGTCGCAATTGCCGGGCGTGCTGGGTCTGGAATCGCCGAGTGGACCGACGCTCGATCGCATCGGCGTGCTCGCAAGCGAGCTCGGCCGCAGCAATCCCTTCACACTATGCATCCGCTTCGGTGTGCTGGCCGTGGTCTTCGTCGCCGAGAAGCTCAGCGCAAAAATTCCGGGCGCGCTGATCGGGCTCGTCGCCGCGACCTTGGCCACAATCGCCCTCAGCCTCGAGAGCAAAGGCGTTAGCGTCGTGGGCGTCGTGCCCGGCACGCTGCCGCGGCCGACCTTCCCCGACCTTGCACCGGAGCAATGGGTGCGCCTCGTGCCGCTGGCCTTCGTGATCACGGTCGTGGTGATGGTGCAGACCGCCGCGACGACGCGCTCGTTCCCGTCCGATCCCGACAAGCCCGCCGATGTCGATCGCGATTTTCTCGGCGCGGGCGCCGGCAGCGTACTGTCAGGCCTGTTCGGTGCGTTTCCGGTCAATGCCAGCCCGCCGCGGACGGGCATTGTCGCCGAGACCGGCGGACAATCGCAACTCGCGGGCCTCGCCGCGGCTGCCATCGTGCTGGCGCTGCTCGCGTTCGGAACGGGGTTGCTGCAGCACGTTCCGGACGCAGCCCTCGGCGGCATCCTGCTGTTCGTCGCGCTGCGCATCATCCGCGTGAAGCAGATCGTCACGATCTATCGCCAATCCCCAAGTGAATTCCTGCTGATCGCTGCCACCGCGGCGCTGATCATCGTGCTGCCGATCCAGCAGGGTGCGTTCCTCGGCATCGTGCTGTCGCTGCTGCACGGCATCTGGAGCACGACCCGCGCGCGGCTGGTCGAGTTCGAGCGCGTACCGGGCACCACGATCTGGTGGCCGGCGCATCCGCACATCACCGGCGAACGCATCGTCGGCGTCGCCGTGATCGGGCTGCAGGCGCCGCTGTCCTTCCTCAACGCGCCGGGCTTCCGCAGCGACGTGACTAAGGTGCTCGGCGCGACGCCCCCGCAACTGCTGGTGCTGGAGGCAAGCGGCATGGTCGAGATCGACTTTACCGCCGCGCAGATCCTGCTCGACGTGTTCAGGGCGTGCAGCGAACAGGGCGTCACGGTCGCGCTGGCCCGGCTGGAATCGGTGCGCGCACAGGACGCGTTCGAGCGGTTCAAACTGTTCGAGGCCCTGCCCCGGGAGAACGTCTTCCACAGCGTCGACGAGGCCGTGCGCAAGCTGGCGAAATAATCCTGCTTACGCCCTCCGATCCTCATCTTGAGGAGCCCGCGAAGGCGGGCGTCTCGAAGGATGGCCACGGGCGAGATCCGGGCCTTCATGGTTCGAGACGCGCCAAGACGCGCTCCTCACCATGAGGGTCTGGATGCAGTGGAGATCGCGAAAGCTGCCATCACTGCACCAGCGTCGGGTGATCGCGCTGTATTGTTTCGCGGATCCAGCTGGCATGGATCGCGCGAAACAGGATCTGCGCGGTCTTGAGGTCGCCCGCTTTCATGCAGAGATCGACGATGCGACGGACTGCGTCGTCGCGCATCAATCCATCGGAGACCTTCATCGCGATTTCCATCGCGACTTTCGCCGCCCGCTCGTAGCGCACGCTCTCGTGCTTGTCGTTGCGCGCGGAACCTACCGCGCTCGCCGCAGCGGCGTCACAGATCGCACGGATGCGCTCGGCGGCCTCGATGTCGCCGAGCGGCCGCTCGATCGCTTCGTCCCAGACGTCCTGTCGCGTCTTGCGCGCGAACCACTTCATCGCCCCGCCACCCATGGTTTTCCAGCCGCCGCATCGTCGCGCTTCAAACCGCGCCCAGCATAGAGAACCGTGGTGAGATCGGCGAGGCGGTTTTTTCCGACACACTCCGCGGCTCGCGACATGTTCAGGACGTCCGACGCGGCCCGATCGCCTCGAACTGCGCCTTCTGCTCGTCGTTCAACGTGGCATAGAAATCTTCGAGCGCAGCGCGCACCGATTTGACGCCATCCAGCATCAGGTCGAGCCGCTTGTGGATCGCGGCCATTCGCGCTGGCGGCGTCATCACGTCGTTGGGCTGGCAAGCCGCCTTGAGCGATGCGCTGACCTTCGCGCTGGTATCCTGGAGCACCTGCAGCGCAGCGCGCTGGGTGCCGTCGGGATGAAGCCTCGCCTCGATGTCGGCGCCGGGCCAATCGAGTGCGGCAGACGCTCCACAATTCTGGACCAGCGATCCACCGGCATTGTTGGAAGCCGTCGCGCGACGCTGATCCTCGGCCAGCGCATTGAAGCGCGCCTTCTGCTCGTCGGTGAGCGAGCCATAGAATTTATCCAGTGCGGGCTGAACGAGATCCACGGCTTTCTCCATCGCCTCGATGCGCTGCTGCATCGCCGCCAGCCGACCGGGCGCCGTCGCCGCGACCTGCGCCGGACAGGACGCGCGGATCATCTCCGCCGCCTGGATCGAGGCATTTCCGAGATCGTCGAGGCTTGCCCCTTGCGCATCGGTCGGCTGCACCGCAGCTGCGATCTGGTCGATCGGCAGACCGACGATTTCGCGGCGGTCGCTGCCGCAAAGCTGGTCGAGCGCAACGCCTCGCGCTTGCCGTCGTCCCTGCGGACGTTGCGGCAGATAGGCCGAGAGACCGTCATAGCCATAGGGCCCGAAGATGCCGGCATAGACGTCGGGATAGCCGTAGCCCCAGAAGCCGAGACCGTCGCCCCAGATCGTGTAGTCGTAGAGGTCGTTATAGGCGAACGGCCAGAACAGCGGTCCGACCCAGCCATAGCCGCCCTCTGCATGTTGCCACCATCCGCTGCTTGCGCCATGCCAGCCGGCGAGTGCGGCAGCGGCTGCGATCTGGGCCCGCGCCGCCGGATTGCTGATCAGACGGCCGTTGCGGAAGGCGCTGGAGTGCGCGTTGAGCGCATTGCGGAAATTCGCGGGACGCACGGCCGCATTCCGCATCTGACCGAAGTTCGGGCCACCATGTCGGGCTCCGGTTGCGAACCGCATCCCGCGATGCCCGCCGCCACCATGCGCGTGCCCGAAACCGTGACCACCGAAATGGCCACCACCATGATGACCACCTCCATGATGACCACCTCCGTGACCGCCGCCATGACCACCTCCGTGACCACCTCCGTGCCCACCACCGCCCTTGCCCAGAGCCGTGCCCGCCAGCATGCAGGCCAGCGCCATCACGGCAATTCCAATGACCGGTCGCAACATCGCATCCTCTCGCAGAGCCGCGCCATTGAGGCATCGGAAGTCTACGGGAATTGGAACCGGCGCGGCTGCGGAAAGTTCCGCGACCGCGACGCGGCAGGCGCGCTAGACCTCCGGCACAATCTTGCCGGGATTGAAGATGTTCTGTGGATCGAGCGCCTTTTTCAGCGCCCGCATCGCGTCGATCGCCTCGGGGCCGAGTTCCGCATTGAGATATTTCTGCTTGCCCTGGCCGATGCCGTGCTCGCCGGTGCAGGTGCCGTCCATCGCCTGCGCGCGCTCGACCAGGCGATGCATGAACTCCTCGCCGCGCGCCATCTCATCGGAATCGTTGGTGTCGCAGACCAGCGAGCAGTGGAAATTGCCGTCACCGACATGGCCGACGATCGGCGACAACAGATTGAGGCGCTTGAGATCTTCCTCGGTCTCGTTGACGCAATCGGCCAGGCGCGAGATCGGCACGCAGACGTCGGTCGCGACCACGCCGATGCTGTCCCCGGGCCGCAGCGCCTTGACGGACCAATAGGCGTCGTGCCGCGCCTGCCACAGTTTTGTGCGATCCTCCGGCTTGGTGGTCCAGGAGAAATCGCCGCCGCCGTACTCCCCGGCGATCTCGGCGAAGGCCTTGGACTGCTCGGCGACCTCGATCTCGCTGCCGTGGAATTCCATCAGCAGCAGCGGCGTCTCCGGCAGCGTCAGCTTCGAATAGGCGTTGCAGGCCCGCACCTGCGCGGCGTTGAGCAGCTCGATGCGCGCCACGGGAATCCCGGTCTGGATCGCCAGGATCACGGCCTGACACGCCCCGTGTACAGTCTCGAACGACACCGCACCGGCCGCGATCGTATCAGGAATGCCGCGCAGACGGATGGTCAGTTCCGAGATGATGCCGAGCGTGCCCTCGGCGCCGACGAACAGATGCGTCAGGTCGTAGCCGGCGGATGATTTCTTCGCGCGCGTGCCGGTCGTGATGATCTCACCGTCGCCGCGCACCACCTTCAGCGCCAGCACGCTGTCGCGCATGGTGCCGTAACGCACGGCGTTGGTGCCGGAGGCGCGCGTCGAGGCCATGCCGCCGAGGGAAGCGTCCGCGCCGGGATCGATCGGGAAGAACAGGCCCTGATCGCGCAGATGCTCGTTGAGCGCCTTGCGGGTGACGCCGGGCTGGATCACGCAGTCGAGATCCTCGGCATGGACCGCCAGCACCTTGTTCATGTCGCGCAGGTCGATGGAGATGCCGCCGGCGGGTGCGTTGACCTGGCCCTCGAGCGAGGTGCCGGTGCCGAAGGCGATGACGGGCACGCCGTTTTTCGCGCAGATCCGCACCACGTCCTGAATGTCGGCAGTCTCCTGCGCCATCACCACGCCGTCCGGCGGCTGGTTCACAATCCATGTGGTGGTATGGCCGTGCTGCTCGCGGACGGCCTGCGAGGTGATGAGGCGGTTGCCGAACCGTGCGGCAAGCTGCTCCAGCGCACTTGCAAGGGCTTTCGGCGCCGGCCGCGGCGGATTATTGGTGATGGTCGTACCCACGGACGTTCCTCCCGACGAGACGAACCGTGGCAAAGGACATCTCACCGGTCAAGTCAAGCGGCCGGGCGCATAGCTGGGGAAGGAAACATGCCGGAGACTGCTGCCACAGTGCCATTCCGCGCCTCGATCATGCAGATCGAGCCGCAATGGATCGACTACAACGGCCACCTCAACATGGCCTATTACAACGTGATGTTCGACCGCGCGGTCGACCAGATGTGGCTGACGCTCGGGATCGGGCCGGGCTACATGAAGGAGCGCGGCGGCTCGACCTTCACCGCCGAATGCCATGTGCGCTACTTGCGCGAAATCCACCTCGGCGATCCCGTGCAGGTGTCGGTCTGGCTGCTGGAAGCCGACGACAAGCGACTGCACACGTTCCAGGAGTTGCGACACGCGACCGAAGGCTGGTCGTCGGCGACCTCCGAAAACATGTCGCTGCACATCGACATGGGCTCACGAAAGGTGGCGGCCTTTCCACCAGACGTCCGCGAGCGCATTGCGGCGGTGGTCAAGGCCCACAGTGCCGTGCCGCGGCCCGAGGGCATCGGCCGAAGCGTGGCGATGCCCTCGAAGCGGTAGTGCATGATCCGGAAAAGTGCGAAGCGGTTTTCCGGCAAGATCATGCACCAAATCGAACCGCGCTAGACCCTGGTACGGCCGCGGGCCAGTCCGACAACAGCCGAGACCAGGAACAGCACGACCGCGATGAAGAAGATGATCTTGGCGATTTCGATCGACGCGCCGGCGAGGCCGCCAAAGCCCAGGATACCGGCGATCAGGGCGATAACCAGAAACGTCACAACCCAGCTAAGCATGATCCGAACCTCTGTTTCGATGTCTGTCTGCGATCGGCGCGGCTGACGCGCCTCACTTGCAGGACCAATCGCCAACTCGGAACAATGGTTCCGGGCCGCTGAAGCCGGAAATTCGCCTGACCGACAGGAACAAATTGGCTTTCCACGCACGTGGAAAACCCTTCCCCGCCGCCCCATATAGGGATCGATCCCTGTTAAGAAGGCTCCCCTTTCACCACCCCGCGGTGCCAACGTGGGGCCAAATGATTCGCATGACCGAGCCGAGCAAGATCACGTCCCAGAGCGTCCCCGACCACCAGCCCGCAGCCGGCGGCATCGCCGCGCGCGCGCGCGCCTCGGTGGGACCGAAATATCTGTCCGGGCTCAATCCGGAGCAGCGCGAGGCGGTAGAGACGCTGGACGGCCCGGTTCTGGTGCTGGCCGGCGCCGGCACCGGCAAGACCCGCGTGCTGACCACACGCATCGCCCATATCCTGAGCCAGGGCCGCGCGCGCCCCGCCGAGATCCTGTCGGTGACCTTCACCAACAAGGCCGCCCGCGAGATGAAGCACCGGCTCGGCCAGATGCTCGGCCATGCCGTCGAAGGCATGCCGTGGCTCGGCACCTTCCACTCCATCGGCGGGCGCATCCTGCGCACCCATGCCGAGCTGGCGCAGCTCAAGTCGAACTTCACCGTGCTCGACGTCGACGATCAGGTCCGGCTGCTCAAGCAGCTCCTGCAAGCCGACAATATCGACGACAAGCGCTGGCCGGCGCGCATGCTGGCCGGCCTGATCGACGGCTGGAAAAACCGCGGCCTGACACCGTCGCAGGTGCCGTCAGGCGAAGCCGCCGTGTTCGCCAACGGCAAGGGCGGCAAGCTCTATGCGAGCTACCAGGAGCGGCTGAAGATCCTGAACGCCGCCGATTTCGGCGATCTGCTGCTCGAGGACATCCGCATCTTCCGCGAGCACCCCGATATCCTGCGGCAGTACCAGCAGCGCTTCAAATTCATCCTGGTCGATGAGTACCAAGACACCAACGTCGCGCAGTACCTGTGGCTGCGGTTGTTGTCGCAGGCGCCATCGAAGCCAACCACACCCGCTGTCATTCCGGAGCGGCTCGTAGAGCCGAACTCTGACGTGCAATTGCACGTCGGAGAATCCAGAGATGAGTCCGACAATCGAGATTCCGCGCCTTTGGCACATCCCGGAATGACGACTCCTTCCCCCGTCAAAAACATCTGCTGCGTTGGCGACGACGACCAGTCGATCTATGGCTGGCGCGGGGCGGAGGTCGACAACATCCTGCGCTTCGACCATGATTTCCCCGGCGCCAAGGTCATCCGCCTCGAGCGCAACTACCGCTCGACCGGCCACATCCTCGCCGCCGCCTCGCACCTGATCGCGCACAACGAGGGCCGGCTCGGCAAGACGCTGCGCACCGAGGACCAGGACGGCGAGAAGGTCACGGTGACGGGTTCTTGGGATTCGGAAGAGGAAGCCCGCGGCATCGGCGAGGAGATCGAGCAGATCCAGCGCCAGGGCGACAAGCTCAACGAGATCGCAATTCTCGTGCGCGCCTCCTACCAGATGCGCGAGTTCGAGGATCGTTTCGTCACGCTCGGCCTGCCCTATCGCGTCATCGGCGGCCCGCGCTTCTACGAGCGCGCCGAAATCCGTGATGCGCTGGCTTATTTGCGCGTCATCAACTCACCGGCCGACGATCTCGCCTTCGAGCGCATCGTCAACACGCCCAAGCGCGGCCTTGGCGACGCCACCGTGCAGATGCTGCACGACCACGCCCGCAAGCGCCGCATCCCCTTGTTCGAGGCGGCGCGCGCCATGGTCGAGACCGACGAGCTGAAGCCGAAGGCGCGCGGAAGCCTGCGCGAGGTCGTCGCCCAGTTCGACCGCTGGCGCGCCCAGCGCGAGGTCACGGCTCATACTGATCTGGCCCAGATCGTGCTCGACGAGAGCGGCTACACCGAGATGTGGCAGAAGGACCGCTCGGCGGACGCCGCGGGCCGGCTCGAAAACCTCAAGGAGCTGGTGCGCTCGATGGAGGAGTTCGAGAACCTGCAAGGGTTTTTGGAGCACATCTCGCTGGTGATGGACCGTGACAGCGGCGCCGATGAGGACGCGGTGTCGCTGATGACGCTGCATTCGGCCAAAGGCCTGGAATTCGACAACGTGTTCCTGCCCGGCTGGGAGGAAGGCCTGTTTCCGAGCCAGCGCACGCTGGACGAACAGGGCCGCGCCGGTCTCGAGGAAGAGCGCCGACTCGGCCATGTCGGCATTACCCGCGCCCGTCGCCGCGCCAAAATCTATTTCGCGACCAACCGCCGGATCCATGGCACCTGGTCGACCACGATCCCGTCGCGCTTCCTCGACGAACTGCCGGCGGCCAATGTCGAGATCACGGAATCCAAGGGCGGCTCGGCCTGGGGCGGCACCGGCGGCTACGGCGCCTCCCGCTTCGACGACATGGAGGCGTTCGGCTCCACCTATTCGACCCCGGGCTGGCAGCGCGCCCAAGCCAATCGCAATCGCGGCGGCGGCGGGGGCGGCAATGGCGGCCGCGGCAGCTTCGAGGAACAGGCCTCGTCGTTTTCGTCCCAATCGTCCTCGCCAGATTTCGGCAGCTTCTCCTCGCGCCGCCGCGGCCCGATGACGATCGAGGGTGAGCTGGTCGCCAAATCCACCGGCACGACCTCGGAATTCTCCCTCTCCGACCGCGTCTTCCACCAGAAATTCGGCTACGGCCACGTCACCAAGATCGACGGCAACAAGCTCACCATCCATTTCGACAAGGCAGGCGAGAAGAAGGTCGTGGACAGCTTTGTGCAGCGGGCGTGAGCGATTGCGGCGCGCTCACTAAGCGCTAGTTGGCCCGGACTAGTTTTACGGTCAGATGATTCTTTGGGGGAACGTCATGCTGACCGCGAGCCGCGATATCATTCGGCGCCTGGAACGAGAGGGGTGGAAGCTCGTGCGTGTTACCGGCTCCCACCACGTGTTCAAAAGCCCCGTCTCAGGGGAAACGCTCGTCATTCCGCACCCCAAGAAGGACTTGGGAAAGGGATTGGTCCGTGCCATCTATAAGGGCGCGGGCTGGAAGCCCGACTGAGGTCGAAATGGCTCACTACATTGCCATCATTGAGGACGCCGGTCCGGACCACGCCGTTGGCGTATGGTTTCCCGACCTGCCCGGCTGCATTTCTGGCGGCGACGATATCGACGAGGCCTTGCACAATGCGCCGGAGGCGCTCGAGCTCTATGCGCAAGACCTGAACGAGGACGGCCGCCCGCTTCCCCGGCCGAGAACCCTAACCGAGCTCAGGGCCGATTCGAACGTCGCCGACGATCTCAGGAACTACATGGTCGCCCTGATCGAATTGCCGGCCCGCGCAGACGCTGCGGAGTGAGGACTGTTCGCCGCACTGGCCGGCCTGTCGACAGTTCTGGTCCGAACAGCCCTTGACCATCGCGAACTTCCCCGTATCAGATGCAGCCATGGTCCGGGGCTCCATTACACTGATCTTGCTGGCATTGGGTATGCCGTCGCTTGCGGCGGCGGAGACCATGAGCTTTGGCGATTCACTCGGGCTCCTGGCCAAGAGTTGCGGTGCGGAAATCGTTGCCAATTGCCGCGGCGTCAACCCGGACTCGACCCGCCTGAAGGAGTGCCTTTCCCGCAATCGCGACGTGCTCTCGCAGCAGTGCCAGGGCGACTATCTCGGCGCCTTCGATGCCATCCAGAAGCGCGTTGCCGCCCGCGTCACTGTGGCGAACGTCTGCCAGCGCGAGATCGTCAAGGTCTGCGGCGGCTCGACCAAGGAGACCAGCAAGGCGATCCCCTGCCTGATCTCGACGCCCAAGGGCATCAGCAACAACTGCCTGAAGGCGGTCGACGACGCGGGATATCGGTGATGCGCGCGAACATGCTTTCCACCGCCGGAATTGGCATCGCGCTCGGTCTTTCCCTGCTCGCGGGCGCGGCAGAAGCGCAGACGCCGCCGCCGACCCGCGACGACATCGTCGCCAAGCTCAACCATTTCGAACAACCCGCTGAGATCGATATCCCCGCGCTGAAGGTGCAGGTGATGGAGCGGGCCAAGGCCAGGATCAAGAACGATCCGGGTCCGGTGAACCGGCCGCTGATCGCGCCGGATCTGGCCAATTTGCCGACCTTCAACGCGCAGATCCAGTTCGACGCCGACACGCCGATCATCCAGCCGGCGTCCTACCAGGCCGTCGGCCGCATTGCCGACGCGCTGGTCCATGCCTCGCTGCTGCCCTACACCTTCCTGATCGTCGGCCATGTCGAATCCAACGTGAAGACGCGCGAGGCTAACGCGATCCTGAGCCAGCGCCGCGCGGACGCGATCCGCGACGTGCTGGTGAACACGTTCAAGATCTCGACCAAGCGGCTGCATCCGATCGGCCTCGGCGAGGAGCAGTTTCTCGACCGAGCCAGGCCGACCTCGGCCGTCAACGGCCAGTTGCAGATCCAGACCTTTGCCAAGCTGCCGGAGGACGAGCCTGCGCGCCCGGCTGCGGCGCCTGCGCCTGCGACGAAAAAGCCGGCCAGGAAACACTGAGCGCATGCGCCCCGGCGCCTGACGGAACCCTTTGAAGTGTTGCCGTTTTGTGACCTGTCTCACAGCGCGACAGACCGGCTTTGCGCGACAATAACGCCGGTTTGTGCACCGCGCTATCAGGTGCTATAGGCTTTTTTCGCCCTTCCCGACCCCATGCTGCACGAGACCGAGATGGCCAGTTATTTTCAACGCCAACTGGCCGACTACGTCGAATATCATCGCGATCCCTGGAACTGCGCGATGCACGTGGTCGGCATCCTCCTGCTCTTCACCGGCGCCGTACTGCCGCTGACCCTGGTGCACGTCCCGCTGTTCGGGATCGAGGTGAGCCTGGCCGTGATTTTTGCCCTTCCCGTGCTGGTCTATTGGCTGATGCTGGACGCCGGGATCGGGCTCGGCATCCTCGCCTCGATGATCGTGCTGCTTTCTGTCGCAACCGCGATCGGCAATCAGGTCTCGATCGTCATGATGTGGTCGATTTTTGCGGTGCTGATCGGGTCTGGCGTCGCATCGCAGATCGTCGGTCACAAGGTTTTTGAGGAGCGGCAGCCGTCGATGGTTGACCACCCCGCCCATTTCTTGCTCGGACCGATGTTTGTCATGGCGAAATTATTCATTGCATTGGGCTTCCGTCGCGACCTTGCCGCGATTATGGCGCCTCTTCCGACCAATTCCCTTTCAACCCGATAGTTCTAGACGCGAAACAGCAACCTTCTGCATGGCTCTCGTACTGGTTACCGGTGGCAGCGGCTTCATCGGACATCATCTCGTAGAAGCGCTCCGCGCCCGTGGGCAGCGGGTGCGTGTTCTCGATGTGCGTGCGCCGGCCACGGCGAATGCCGACGTTGAATATGCCCATGGCTCGGTGCTGGACGGCGCCGCGGTCGATGCCGCGATCGCGGGCGTCGATCAGGTCTATCACCTCGCCGGCCTGCCCGGCATGTGGGTCGCCGACAAGCAGGCCTTTCACGACGTCAATTGCCGCGGCACAGAGATCGTGCTCGCGGCGGCGATGAAGCGCGGCGTCTCCCGCTTCCTGCACTGCTCGACGGAATCGATCCTGTTCCCGTATTCTGACCTGGGCGGTGTTCCCGCCGAAGAAGCGCTGCAGCCGGCCGATGCGATGCCGGGCGCCTACACGCGATCGAAATCGCTGGCCGAGCATTGCGCCGCGAAGGCCGCGGCTGAAGGTTTTCCGCTGGTGATCGGCACGCCGACCATGCCGATCGGTGCTGCCGACCACAATCTGACGCCGCCGACCGCGATGCTGTGGTACTTCCTCCAGAAGAAGGTGCAGCCGCACCTCAACTTCCTGGTCAATCTCGTCGACGTCCGCGACGTGGCCATGGGCCTCGTGCTGACCATGGAACGCGGCCGCATGGGCCAGCGCTACATCCTCGGCGGCGATTGCGTTCCGCTCGGCCAGATCCTGCGAATGATGTCCACGATGAGGGGCCGCCGGCAGTTCCCGGTCGTCGTTCCCGGCAAGATTGCCGAGCTCTCCGCGATCATGCTCGAATATCTATCCGATCACGTCACGCGCCGGCCGCCCAACGGCACCGCCGAGGGCGTGCGCATCGCGCTCGCGGCGAGCGACCTCTCGATCGACAAGGCGCGCACCGAGCTCGGCTACTCGCCGCGCCCGGTCGAGCCGGTCCTGCGCGAAACCATCACCCATCTTCTCGCCCGCGGCGGCGCGCTTGCCTCCAGCGCCATCGAGCATCACGCGCTCTCCTCGCGCGCCAGCTGAGCTGCCGCCAACCCAAAGAACCTTTCCGCATGTCCTTCGATTTCAGCAAGCTTCTCTCTGTCGCCTGGGGTGGTTGGACCACGACCTGGCCGACGCAACTGCTCGCCCTGATCTGGCTCGCCTGGCTCGCAAGCTGGGTCGGCGCCTCGTTCTGGCAAGGCCGCACCCAGAAGCAGGTGATGACGCTGGAGTCCGGGCGCTATCGCATCCCGATCCTGGTCGGCGGCATCCTGTTCACACCGTGGACCGCGGAAGTGCTCGGTGAGAAGCCGCTCTGGGTGTTCAGCAATACCGCTGTCTATATCACGGCCCTGATCGTGCTGGCCGGCATCTCCTTCACCTGGTGGGGACGGCTGCATCTCGGACAATTCTGGTCCAACACCATCACTCACAAGCAAGACCACCGCGTCATCGACACCGGCCCGTACGGCATCGTGCGCCATCCGATCTACACCGGCCTGATCCTCGGCATGCTGGTGACCGGCATCGCGGTCGGCACGGTGACTGCGATGCTCGGCGCGATCCTGATCTCGCTCGGCATGTGGCAGAAGGGCCGGATGGAAGAGGTGTTCCTGTCCAAGGAGCTCGGCGAAGACGCCTACGGCGCCTATTGCCGCCGCGTGCCGATGATCATCCCGTTCCTGGCGCCGCGGTGAAGTAGCAGACCGCGTCCACCATTTTCTCTGCCAGCGTTAGTGCCAACTCCGTCATCCTGAGGCGCGAGGTTTGCGATGCGCATGCATCGCGAGCCGAGCCTCGAAGGATGCGCGGCCAAGATGCAGCCGGCCGGCCATCCTTCGAGGCTCCCCATGCGTCGCTTCGCGCCCCATGGCTCGCACCTCAGGATGACGGTGATGGATTAGCGCGCTCTGAACATTCCGCCGAGGAACTGCCCTCCTTCCAGCCCGTTGACGCCTCGACACCTGCACTGACCGCAGAGCATCGAGCATGTCCGACGCCTACGATTATTTTCGCGAGCACGCGATCGCCGCCGTCCGCAAGGCGCGGGCACTGCCGCCCGGGCAGTCGAAGCAGAAGCAGCGCACGGTGGCGCGAGTCTATCAGCTCCTGTCCAGAGAGGCTGCGCTCGCGCCGAACATCCATCATCTGGATGATTTTCGCGCTGCGCGCGGGCTGGAGCGGCAGATCGGCCGCTGATCTCCGGGCACCGCCCGTCGGCATTCGTCCCATGCAAATTCGAACGGCTGCCATTCCACGGAAATAGAGCCCGACGGCGTGCCACACAGGTTGACGTCTGCCCCGTCAGCCAGTTGGATGCGCGCGCAAACAGGGGCTTCTCATGACTTTTTCCAGCATCTTTGCGCAGTTCGTTGCGCTCCTCGGTGGCATCGCGCTGCAATGGCGGAAGCTGTCGGGCACCGTGCCCGCGCCGGCCTGGGGTCAGTCGCCCGCCATTCCCCAAGCAAAGCCGCAAGGCGCCATCCCGACATTGAAGATGCCGACGGCGCGCGGCTGGAGCGAGGGACAGAAGCCGACCGTCGCTCCCGGGCTCAAGGTCAATGCGTTCGCTACCGGCCTCGACCATCCGCGCTGGATCGAAGTGCTGCCCAATGGCGACGTGCTGATTGCGGAAGCGACGCAGATCGCGGGCGCGCCGAGGTCGGTGTTTCATTACGCGATGCAGGCGACGATGCGGCGCGCCGCCGCGCTCGGCGTCAGCGCCAACCGCATCACGCTGCTGCGCGACAAGGACGGCGACGGCGTCGCGGATTATCGCGGCGCGTTCATGGAGAACCTCAGCCAGCCGTTCGGCATGGCGCTGGTCGGCGACACCTTCTATGTCGGCAACACCGATGGCGTGATGGCCTTCCCGTACGTGGCGAACGCCGACCGCATCACCGCGCCGGGCAAGCGCCTCACCACATTCAAGCCGAACGGCCACTGGACGCGCAGCCTGCTGGCAAGCCCCGACGGCAAGAAGCTTTATGCCGGCGTCGGCTCGCTCAGCAACATCGCCGAGATGGGCATGGAGGTCGAGCAAGGCCGCGCCGCGGTCTACGAGCTCGATCTCGTCGCCGGGACGCACCGCATCTTCGGTGCCGGCCTGCGCAATCCGGTCGGATTGGCCTGGGAGCCAAACACGAACGTGCTCTGGACCGTCGTCAACGAGCGCGACGGCCTCGGCGACGAGACGCCGCCGGACTATCTGACCTCGGTGCGCGACGGCGGCTTCTACGGCTGGCCCTATTGCTACTGGGGCAAGACGGTGGACGATCGCGTGCCGCAGGATCCGACGCTGGTCGCCAAGGCGCTCACGCCGGACTATGCGCTCGGCGGACACACCGCTTCGCTCGGCCTGTGCTGGATACCGGCGGGTACACTGCCCGGCTTCCCGGACGGCATGGCGATCGGCCAGCACGGCTCGTGGAATCGCAGCAAGCTGTCCGGCTACAAACTGGTGTTCATCCCGTTCGAGAACGGAAAGCCCTCCGGTCCCGGTCGCGACATCCTGTCGGGCTTCCTGGCCCCGGACGAGAAGGAATCCTACGGCCGCCCGGTTGGCGTCGTGATTGGCCCCGATAAGAAGTCGCTGCTGATGGCCGACGATGTCGGCAACGTGATCTGGCGCGTGACGGGCGCTTAACGGTTACGTTCCAACGCTGAGCGTGGCGCGCTGCTTGCGGAGCAGCGCGATCACGGACAGCGCCGTGATCAGGCCGGTCTTGGGATTCTCGGACGGGATGTTCTCGATCGACATCGAGAACCGCGCCGAATCCGCCTCGACCTCGAGGCGGTGAACGTTGCGTGTCACGGTCGGGTCGGCCCAGATCTGCACTGAGGTGCGATCCGGCCCGACACCCGCGAGCGACAGCGCGACCGCGACGTTGAGATTGGCCGGAAAACCCTTTGCAGCCACGCGCGCGGAGCCTTCGAACAGCTTGAGCGGCTCGCGCAGATTGTCGATATCGATATTGTTCTCGACTATGAACGGTGCGCCCTTCAGCCCGTCGATCGGCTTGCGCGTCACCATCTTCACCGAATGAATGGTGCCGATGGCGGCAGCGTTGACGGCGTCGAGGCCGATCAGTGCGCCGGTCGGCACGAGGATGCGGCCGCCATTGGCGCGGGCGAGGTCGACGAGATCAAAATTATCGAGCAGCCCACCGACGCTGACGACGACCGCGGCCTTGCCGCGCTTCACCGCGGGCTCGACGATCGCGCGCAACTGGCTGCTCGGCGCGCATTCGACAACGATGTCGGCGGCGTCCCCGAGCTGATCGATCGGCATGATTTGCGGCGAATGACGCAGGCCGGAGAGGAATGTCTGATGCTTTGCGGGATCGCGCACCGCCACGGCAGAGAGAGTCAGGCCCTCGATGCCCTGATCGAGCGCGGTTGCGATCTTGGTGCCGATCGAGCCGAGCCCTGCGATGGCAACCCGCAATTCGTCCGAAGCTCGCCGTTCAGTCATCGCATCCACCCTCTCGCCAGCCGATGTCATACCCGCTCAGGCGCCGCGCGCATAGCTGCGCAGGCGCGTCTCGAGCACCGACAGCATCGCGTCGCGGGCCGGGTCGCGCGAGCCGCGCAGCCATGCGGCAGCGAGCGGCAACCGGCCGACGGGGCCGATCTGCTTGGGCCGCAGCGGCACGAAGCGCACGCCTGATACCGCCATCCGCGTGGTCCAGCGCGGCACGATCGCAACCCCGAGCTTCGTTGCGACGAGATTGATGATGGTCTGCTTCTCGTCGGCGACCTGCACGATGCGTGGCGTCAATCCGGCCTGCTCGAACAGTTTTATCGTGAGGTCGTGGCTGTGCGGCCGCGAGCGGCGGTCCGGCACCAGCATCGCCTCGTCGGCGATCTGGGACAGCGTGATCGCCTTGCGTTCGGCGAGCGCGTGGCGCTGCGGGAACGCCACGATGGCTGTCTCCTGCAGGAGATCGCGGAATTCGAGCCGCTTGTCCCGCTGATGGGGCGGACGCACGAAGGCGAGATCGAGCGCGCCCGTCAAAATCTTTGGCAGCAGCCGCACCGTCTTGTCCTCGAGAAGCTGCACCGCGACCTCCGGATGCTTTGCGCGAAAATCGCGGAGTAACGTCGGCAAAAGTCCTGCTGCGGCACTGTCGATGGCACCGACCCGGAGTTTTCGAGCAGCCCCCGCGCGCGAGCGATTGCGCAGATTGCTCTCGACCGCCTCGACGCGGGCGAGGATGGCACGGGCATCGCGCAGCAGAGTCGCGCCATCTTCCGTCAGCGACACCGCACGCGTCGTCCGCGCGAACAGCCGCGTGCCCAGATCCTCCTCAAGCAGCCTGATCTGGCGGCCGAGCGCGGAAGGCAGCATCTGGAGATGCTGCGCCGCGCGGCCGAAATGCAACTGCTCGGCCGCCGCCACGAAGCATCGAAGCTGATGCAATTCCATTCCCTATCCTCTCGTCCCGCTCCCCCGAGACGATTATATCATTTTTTTGTATAAACCAGCGCCAATTGAGTCCCGGGCCTTCCTCCGCCTAGGCTCCTTGTCGGCATGGACCACCGGGTCTGCCGATAACGAGAAAAACGGGACAGGGAGGCTGGGATGGCGAGCGAGATTCAGACGCGCGTGCTGCGCAAGATCACATGGCGCATCGTTCCGTTCATCATGCTGCTCTACTTCGTGGCCTTCATCGACCGCGTCAATATCGGCTTCGCTTCGCTGACGATGAACAAGGACATCGGCCTGTCGCCGACCGTCTACGGTTTTGGCGCCGGCATCTTCTTCTGGGGCTACTTCCTGTTCGAGGTGCCCTCCAACATCATCCTGCACAAGGTCGGTGCGCGGATCTGGATCGCGCGGGTGATGATCACCTGGGGCATCGTCTCGGCCGCGATGGCCTTCGTGCAGGGCCCGACCAGCTTCTATGTGCTTCGCTTCCTGCTCGGCGTCGCCGAGGCCGGGTTCTTTCCCGGCATCATCCTCTATCTCTCCTACTGGTTCCCGGCGCGCCAGCGTGCCGCGGTGACCGCGCTGTTCATGGCGGCGGCGCCGCTCTCGACCGTGCTGGGCTCGCCAGTCTCCGGCGCGCTCCTGGAGATGGACGGAATGCTCGGCTTCAAGGGCTGGCAATGGCTGTTCGTGCTGGAAGCGTTTCCGGCCGTGCTGCTCGGCTTCGTCGTGCTGGCATTCCTCACCGACCGCCCGGAGAAAGCCAAATGGCTCGCGGATGACGAGCGGCGCTGGCTGGTCGAGACCATGAACGTAGAGAGCACCAGCAAGGCTGCGACCTCGAAGCATAGCATCTGGCGCGGGCTCGCCGATCCGCGCGTGCTGGCGCTGGCGCTGATCTATTTCGGCACTTCGGCCGGGCTCTACACGCTCGGCGTCTGGGCGCCGCAGATCATCAAGCAGTTCGGCCTGTCCACGCTCCAGGTCGGGTTCCTCAATGCGCTGCCGGCGAGCGCCGCCGTCGTCGCCATGGTGCTGTGGGCGCGGCATTCGGACCGCACGGGCGAACGCACCTGGCACGTCGTGCTGGCCTGCCTGCTCGCGGCCGCGGGACTTGCGTTTGCCGGACTTGCGACCGGCGTCGTGACCGTGCTGGTCGCGCTGACACTCGTCAATATCGGCATCTCCTCGGCAAAACCGCCGCTCTGGAGCATGCCGACGCTGTTCCTGTCGGGCCCTGCGGCCGCAGCCGGCATCGCCACGATCAATTCGATCGGCAATCTCGGCGGCTTCGTCGGTCCCGCCATGATCGGGTGGATCAAGGAGCAAACCGGCAGCTTCGTCGGCGGGCTCTACTTCGTCGCCGGCCTGCTCGTTCTCTCCGCGGTCCTGACCCTGCTATTGTCGCGCGTGAAGACCGCGCCCGTCGAACTCGTCACACAATCCCATTGATATCTGAAACGGAGCACCCCATGCGCACCCATTCGATTGCAGCGATCCCCGCCGACGGCATCGGCCCCGAAGTCATCTCCGCCGGCGTTCGCGTGCTGGAGGCGCTGGCCAAACGCAGCGGCGATCTCGCCTTCAACATCAAAACCTTCGACTGGGGCTCGGACTATTACAAGAAGCACGGCCTGATGATGCCGGCTGACGGCCTTGCCGAGCTCAAGAAATTCGACGCGATCTATTTCGGCGCGGTCGGCGCGCCCGACGTGCCCGATCACATCACGCTGTGGGGCCTGCGGCTGCCGATCTGCCAGGGCTTTGATCAATACGCCAATGTGCGGCCGACCAAGATCTTGCCGGGCGTCGCCTCGCCGCTGCGCAATGTCGGCGTCGGCGATCTCGACTGGGTGATCGTGCGCGAGAATTCGGAGGGCGAGTATGCCGGCATGGGCGGCCGCGCCCACAGGGGTCTCCCCGAGGAGGTCGGCACCGAGGTCGCGGTGTTCACCCGAGTCGGCGTGACGCGGATCATGCGCTACGCGTTCAAGCTCGCGCAGTCGCGGCCGCGCAAATTCCTGACGGTCGTGACCAAGTCGAACGCTCAGCGGCACGGCATGGTGATGTGGGACGAGATCGCCGCCGAGGTCGCGGCCGAATTCCCTGATGTCACCTGGGACAAGATGCTGGTCGACGCCATGACCGTGCGCATGACGCTGCATCCCAAGAGCCTCGACACCATCGTGGCGACCAACCTGCACGCCGACATCCTCTCCGACCTCGCCGGCGCGCTGGCCGGCAGCCTCGGCGTGGCGCCGACCGGCAACATCGATCCGGAGCGCCGCTTCCCCTCGATGTTCGAGCCGATCCACGGTTCGGCCTTCGACATCACCGGCAAGGGCATCGCCAACCCGGTCGCGACGTTCTGGACCGGCGCGCAGATGCTGGAGCATCTCGGCGAGAAGGACGCTGCAATTCGATTGATGGCGGCCGTCGAACGCGTCTGCGCGGCCGGCGTCCTGACGCCCGATGTCGGCGGCAAGGCGACGACACGGGAAGTGACCGACGCCGTGATCGACGCGATCCACGGATCGAACGCTTAAGATCGCAGCCTCTAATTGAGGTTAGTCTTGCGGCAGATTCGCTGCACTTCTCCCGCTTGCGGGGGAGGTCGACGCGCGAAGCGCGGCGGGTGAGGGCCCTCTCCTCTCGGGGTTCTCGATCGCGGAGGCACCCTCTCCCCACGCCGCTCCCGCACGGGAGAGGGAGCGCACCGCCGCCGTGGTCGCGATGAGACCAGGCTTCTACCTCCGCCCAGCAGGCGGAGTTGCCATCGCCGCAGCCGGCGCGGGCGGCGCCAGATGGCGCGGGACGATGATGGACTGGCCGGGGGTGAGCTGTGCGTTCTCCGCCAGCGAATTGCTCTGCGCGAGCGACCACAGCGGCACGCGATTGGCTGCGGCGATACTCTCCATGGTGTCGCCCCGGCGCACCGGTAGACGCACGCCGCTATCCCACAATTCGACCAGCGTATTCGCAGGCACGAGATAACGCAGCGGCACGGCATCGATTTGAGTCTGGGGCGGGATCCGCGGCAATTGCGTGACCATCTCGATGATCTGACGATGAATGTCGTCGGACTTCTCGATGTTGATGTGCGAGACCCGCGAATTCTCCTTCAGGTCGTAGCTCGCATAATGACCGCGATAGCCCGGCACGGCCACCACGTTGCCACCGCCGAGCACGCTGTCGGAGAGGAAGATGTTGATGAAGCGCTCGACATTGAGCGGCACGTCGCCGGTCGCATGCGCGGGATCGATGGTGATGACGAGGCTGATCGGGATGTTCTCCTTGGCCGCCATCTCGGAGATGACGATCGAGCACAGCCCCCCCATCGAATGCCCGATCAGCACGATCGGCGCCGGTGCCTCCTTGTAGCTGGAGATAGCGCGGTCACCGATCCATCGGCAGATGGTGAATTCATAGACGTTGGCCGAAAAGCCGGCCTGCGTCAGCTTCTCTTCGAGCCGGTCCATACCGGTGGAGAAGAACGGCCCCATGGCGCCGCGGAAGAGGTAGATTTTCGGCGGCGCCAGTGGCTCGAACGGTGGGGGCGGTGGCGCGGCGGGCGCGGCCGCAATGGGCTTCGATTTGGCGGGTGAGGCAACGGCCACGCCGGGGCTTAGGGCGAGCAGCGCAACCGCTGCCAGCACGACTGGTCGCCTCAAATCCATCATCAGTCCAGCAGTCCCACCACGAGAGGCAGCAGCCTCCCCCGGGGGCTTAATGACCACCGATTGGGTGGATTTTGGGGCACGGAACCGGCCCCTGCGGAAACTCGACCACGCGCCTCGCTTTTGCCGGGGCCGTCCGCGAGCTTAAAGCGGCAGAATCAAGCTGCACCACAAACCGGAGCTGGCCCGCAACGCGTTCGAGGAAGGGCTGCGTTATGATTCGCCGGTGCAGACGTTCTTTCGCACCACCTCGCGCGATGTCGAGATCGGCGGCGGCGTGATCCCCGCACACCGCAAGGTGCTGCTGTTCATGGCCTCCGCCAATCGCGACCCCGCGCGCTGGGACAGACCAGACCGCTTCGACGTCGAACGGCTCGCGACCGGGCATGTCGGTTTCGGCGCCGGCATCCACGCCTGCGTCGGCCAGATGATCGCACGTCTGGAGGGCGAATTGATCTTCAGCGAGCTCGCAAGGCGCGTGAAGACCATCGAGCTCACGGCAGAGCCGAGGCGCAGACTTAATAATTCCCTGCGTGGGCTTGAGAGTATGCCCGTGCGGGTGACGGCCGCCTAGAACGGATTGACGTAATTGGTGATCGCAATCTGGCGCAGCAGCACCTTGCGGATGATATGCGCCAGCTTAACGTGTTCGGTATGAATCGCCGCATCGCCGGTGCTGCCGGCCGGCAGTGCTGCGCAGTCGCTTCGTCGAGCGGTCCAGAGCGTGCCGTCATTGTCGAAAGTCGCGATGCGCTGCTCGACGGGGATAAGTCGCCGCCGCCTTGCGTCGCGACGCGCGTGACGAAATCGGTAATGGACCTTTTGACCGCGCCGTCGTTCCAGGACGGCAGCGGATCAGACTGGGCGAGCGCGAGAGGGGCCGCGACGACGACCAGCCACGCCACGAAGAAGGCTTGCCGGACGCCAACACGGAGCAACGCAAACATTGAATCGTCCAGTCGAATTCGAGGCCACGCAAAACGAAGTCATCCGGCCCGCCCGTGGGCGAGCCGGATTCGATGCAGCGTCGCTTATTTTATCCCGCGCTGCTGAAGCTGCTGCTCGATGAGCTGATTCACGCCCGAGCGGATCTTGTCGATGCTCTGCGCCCGTTGACCGGCCTTCGCCCTGTTGTCCTTGATGTCGTCGAGTTGCTCCTCGAGGATCGTTGCCGGCACGAAACTCGGCGGGAACGAGCGTGGCGGAAACTCCTTGAACGTCATTACAAAGGCGCCGACGTCGTCCATGGCACCATAGACCTGTCCGACGTGGTTCAACTGCCAGTCCCAGAAGGTGTTGGACGTGATATCGGCGCGTTCGAATGGATCCTGCAACAGATTGAAAATCTTCTGCAGGCGCAGTTTGGTGAACGGTTCCGCCCACACCTGCATAGTGCCCGGAGATCGCTGTTCGGCGTAGACGTACTTGTAGTCGCCCTTGCGCAGCGCCACCAGCAGGCCGTCGTCGTCCGCATAGAAGAACTTGTCGCGCGCGCTCTTGGTCCCGTTGTTGTTTCCGGCGGTACCGCTGACACCGCGCAGGAAAGCGGTCTGGTCGAACCCGTCGAGGTGCACTTTGTAATTGACGCCGTTGGCGGTGTAACCGGCCTTGAGTTTGTTGACGATATCGGGCTCGCCGGCCGCCGCGCAAAGCGTGGGTATCCAGTCGTTGTGGCTCATCAACTCGTTGGTAACCGTGGCGGGCTTGATCACGCCGGGCCAGCGGACCAGACATGGCACCCGGAAGGCACCCTCCCAATTGGTGTTCTTCTCCGAGCGGAACCAGGTCATGGCACCGTCCGGCCACGAGTTCATGTGGGGGCCGTTGTCGCTCGAATAGACAACGATGGTGTCGTTTGCGAGCCCCATGTCGTCCAGCGCCTTGAGCAAGCTACCCACGGTGTCGTCGTGCTCCAGCATGCCGTCGATGTACTCGCTGTCGCCGTGGGTGTAGCGGCCCCGGTGATCGGTGCGCACATGCGTGCGAAGATGCATGCGCGTTGCATTGAACCAGCAGAAAAATGGCTTGCCTGCCGATTTCTGCCGATTGATGAAATCGATCGCCGCGGCCGAGGTTTCGTCGTCGATCGTTTCCATGCGCTTCTTGGTGAGCGCTCCGGTATCTTCGATGGTCTGCTTGCCGATCTTGCCGAAGCGCGGATCGACGGTGGGATCGTCGCGGTCGGTCGCCTTGCATTTTAGAACGCCCCGCGGGCCAAACTTGGCGAGGTAGGACGGTTCCTTCGGATAGTCCGGCAGTTCCGGCTCTTCCTCGGCGTTGAGATGGTAGAGATTGCCGAAAAACTCGTCGAAGCCGTTCACGGTCGGCAGCGACTCGTTGCGATCGCCGACGTGGTTCTTGCCGAACTGCCCGGTTACATAGCCGAGGTTCTTCAAGAGCCCGCCGATCGAGGGATCGAGCTGGCTCATGCCCATCGGGGCACCGGGAAAGCCGACCTTGGTCAGCCCGCTGCGGATGCCATGCTGGCCGGTCAGAAAGGCGACGCGACCCGCCGTGCATGACTGCTCGCCATAGTAATGGAGAAACTTGATCCCCTCACGGCCGATGCGATCGATGCTCGGCGTCTCGTAGCCCATCAGGCCATTCGAATAGGCGCTGATGTTCGCGACACCGACATCGTCGCCCCAGATCACCAGAATATTGGGTTTGCGGCCGGACGCCGGCGCAGCAGGCGCCGGTGCCGGAGCGGCCGGCGCGGCTTTCTGGGCTTGCGCCAAGGCACTGGAAGTCAGCGCCGCCGCTGCCACCAGGGTGGATGTTCCAAGCAGGATATTGCGACGATTGACGGCACGGCTACCGGTATCGTCGGTGACGCCTTCGCTATGGTTTTTATTCTTATCTTCGCTGGACATTTCAACTCTCCGCTGGTTGCACGACGGCAAAATCAACAGGTAGGTGAGCTCCTGACGACGCACCTGAACCCGAGGTGGCTGGTGGAGGTATCGATCGCCTCGGCATGCCGCGCCGCCGGGCGATAACGGCGGCAATAGTTTGGCGCGCACAGATGCGAACCGCCCTTGATCACCTTGCGCGGAATTTTGATATTCGGTTGGCTATGGTCGAAGCTCGCCTCTTCGCGACCGCCGCGCGGGTTTTCCGGAATGCAACACGACTTCGGCGCGTCGGCCTCGTGCTTCGGAGAATACCAATCGGCCGTCCATTCCCAGACGTTGCCGATCATGTCGTGGACACCGTAACCGTTCGACGGAAAAGCCGTCACCGGCGAGGTGCGCTCGTAGCCGTCGGCGTTGAGGTTCTGTCCGGGAAATTCACCCTGCCAGGTGTTGGCCATATGTGCGCCGCCGGGCAGAAATTCGTCACCCCAGGCAAACTCGGCGCCGTCGAGACCGCCACGCGCACAAAATTCCCATTCGGCCTCGGTCGGCAGATCCTTGCCCGCCCATTGCGCGTAGGCGAGCGCGTCGGAGAACGACACATGCACGACCGGATGGTGATCGAGCACATTGATGTTGCTCTTCGGCCCATAGGGGTGGCGCCAGTCGGCGCCTTTCATGAAATCCCACCACTGGCTCCAGTCGCGCAAATTAGCCACCCGTGGCGGCGGCGAGAACACCAGCGAGCCGGCGTAGAGCATGTGCGGCAGCGCGCCGGGATAATCCTTCGGGTCGGGCGGAATCTCGGCAAACGTCCGGTGGCCAGTCGCCCTGATGAATTCCTTGAACTGGAGGTTCGTCACCGGTGTGCGGTCGATCCAGAAGCCATCCACCGTCACGAGGTGGACCGGCGCCTCTTCGGGATAATGATGGTTCGATCCCATACGGAACGTGCCGCCGGGAATCCGAACCATCTCATTGGTCCGGCTATCCTGCAACGGTCGTTCGTTCAGCCCGATCTCGGTACGCAGCAACGTCATGGGCACCGGCTCCAGACGATGGCCCGCTACCGGCAGTAATCCCAGAAGCCCTGCGTGCGCGACGGGTCCGTGTAGTACCAGCACATGCCAGGAGCGGGAGCAGCGCCCGCCCAAGCAGCGGCCGTAGCGGCGGTTACAAAGCCGATCGCAGCGCCGGCAGCGATGGCTCCGCCCCTGGGCCAATAGTACCGACCGGGCCGTGCCCAGCGTACGCCGCCACCGGCATAGCCCGGACGCACTACGGCGCCCCGGCGCACCACGGTGCGGCTTGCCACGCCGCCGCGCGGCCCTACGACGGTGGTCCGGCGCACCGCGCCGCCACCGCGACGCACAACGACGTCGATGAGAGAACTCTCCTGCTTGATCTGGTATCCCAGCACACCGGCTGGGCCGGCATTGATGGCGGAGGCCGTCGGCCCGGTGACCGCAAGGACCGTCAGGCCAAGAGCGATTGCTACGCTCGAACGGCGGATTACCGTTATTTTTACAAGACTTCTTACGACCGATCGCATTTCAGACGCCCTTCCATATTTCAGTCTTAAGTTGAACCACCGCGCGTATTGGCCAGTATCCTTTCCCGACTTCTTTTGGATTGCCATGGGTTTTCAGCGTAACAGAAGTCCGCGAGCATGTGATGTACGATTTGTGCCATTTTTTAGCACTCGCTCTAAAATTGAGATGTCGTTGTCGCGTCGGAATGTCGCATAGAAATAACCGGACTCCGATTTGCGATCATGCATTGCGCCTTGGGGAATCGAGGTAGGCAAATGCGACATCGTGTTACCGCCGCACTTGCGGTCGGCGCGCTGCTTTGCCTGAACGATGCACCGGCCAACGCGGCCGAAGGCGGCATCGGCGCCTACCTATGGGATCGCGCTCGAACGGCGCCGGAGTGGGCAGTAACCAAATATCTCAGCAAGCAATTCACCATCGGCCTGGTCGGCTATTATTACCAGCAACTCACGCCCGACACCGGCACGGGCCGCGGGCCTTGGATCGTTCGAGGGACGGGTGGTCGCGCTCGGCGGCGCCATTGGCTACACGTTTGAAATCGGCAAGCTGCCGGTCTCGACGCGGCTCAAGGTCTTTCGCGAGTTCGACGCCGTCAACCATCTGGAGGGAACGGCGGGCTTCTTCACGGTGTCGTTGCCGCTCGCCATCGATGCCTCGGTTTCATCCGCCACCACGGGGAAAGCCATCAAGGCGAGGTTCTGAGGTCGGACAGAACCGATGGGGCAGTCCACACCGATACAAGTCCGCGGTCCGCGGCTCTCAGAGAAACATCGTGCAAATCGACCGCGGACGCATGCGCGGTCAACTCACCCACACCCGCACGCGACGAGCATCACGGCAGGTACGAAGGAGGCGCGTCGCGGTCATCTCGTTTTCGTCGGGCCGGTGGCCTTTCTTCAGCGAAGGCGATTGTGTGACGTTCGCTCCGCTATCCAAAACGGCGATCCAGCTAGTTCCTGGCCGGAGCCATTGCCGCCGCCGACCGTGCCGGCCTGGGCCTGCCGGGCTCGGCAACCGGAGCGGGTGCGCGCGAGTGCATGATTGCGGCGTCGATCTCGGCAATCACGCGGCGCTGGATCGCCTCGTTCTTGTCGATCGAGATGTGGCCGACGCCGGACCCGCGGACGTCGACATTGTCGAGCTTGCCGCGGAAACCGTCCGCGCGCTTCACCGGTTCGCCGGGGCCGTCGCCGATATAGATGTTGATGTAGCGCTCCGCGCCGGTCGAGAGCTTGGTCTTGAACACGGAGTCGAGCCCGATCGCGAGCTTCACGGGAACGCCAAGACGGTTGAGCTTGGCGATCATGTCCGGCAGCGCCGTCGCGCCGGAGGAGTGCCCGACCAGCACGATGGTCTTGAGCCGCCCGGCCTTGTAGGCGATGGCGGCTTCATCCGCGAGCGAGGACCAGGACACAAAATTCGAGACGGTCACCGGGATGCCCTGCGCCTGGAGCCGGGCGCCGATCGTGTCCAGACCGAGCGAGAAGATGTTGAGCACGCCGCGGAGCAAGTAGACATGCGTGGTCGCGGCCGCGGACTGGCTCGGAGCCGCGTGGGCGGTGGTCGGGCTCATGGCAACAGCTGACAGCAGGAGCAGGCTCATCGCCCACACACGGAGAGCGGACAACTGGCTGGTGCCGGCGGTGTGACGGCCGTTCGGTCTCATCGATCTTTTCCCCGGGGAATACGCTTCGCGATTGGCCGGAATCGTAGCCATGGCCTGCTCGCAGACGCAACAAAGAGCCGCGTGAACGACGATCTTAGCAGCAAGCCGTGACCATCGCGCAACACTTGCCCGAAACCTGCCACGGAAGGGCCTGCTTTGAGACCATCTTTCTCTCGGCAATTGCAGCCGGGCAAGGGCATTCCTATCTGAGGGCTCCGCTGACCCGCCCTTCCCGGCTGGTTCCAGCCTCCCCTCCCCAGCATTCAGCCCCTCAGACTTGCGGCCATCATGTCCTCCATCATTTCCGTCGCCAATTTGTCGAAGACCTATGGGTCCGGCTTCAAGGCGCTCAACAACGTCAATCTCGACATCAAGCCCGGCGAAATCTTCGCATTGCTCGGTCCCAACGGCGCCGGCAAGACCACGCTGATCTCGATCATCTGCGGCATCGCCAATCCGAGCGAAGGCAAGGTTCTGGTCGGCGGCGAGAACATCCAGACCTCCTATCGCAAGGCGCGCTCGCTGATCGGGCTGGTACCGCAGGAATTGCATACCGATGCCTTCGAGAGCGTGTGGGCGACCGTGAGCTTCTCCCGCGGCCTGTTCGGCAAGCCGAAGAATCCTGCGCATATCGAGAAGGTGCTGAAGGACCTCTCGCTGTGGGACAAGAAGGACAGCAAGATCATCACGCTCTCCGGCGGCATGAAGCGCCGCGTGATGATCGCGAAAGCGCTGTCGCACGAGCCGCAGATCCTGTTCCTGGACGAGCCCACCGCCGGCGTCGACGTCGAGCTGCGCAAGGGCATGTGGGAAGTGGTGCGCACGCTTCAGCAATCCGGCGTCACCATCATCCTGACCACGCATTACATCGAGGAAGCCGAGGAGATGGCCGACCGCATCGGCGTCATCAACAAGGGTGAGATCGTGCTGGTCGAGGACAAGGCCACCTTGATGCAGAAGCTCGGCAAGAAGCGGCTGACGCTGCATCTGCAAGGCAAGCTCGATGCGCTGCCGGAGAGCCTTGGCCAGTACGAGCTCGACCTCTGCGATGGCGGCGCGACGCTGGTCTACGACTACGACACCAAGGGCGAGCGTACCGGCATCACCAGCCTGCTCGGCGACCTCCGCACCGCCGGCATCCGCTTCAACGATCTCGACACGACCCAATCGTCGCTCGAGGACATCTTCGTCGACCTCGTGAGGGCGTCATGAACTACCGGGCTGTTCGCGCCATCTATCTGTTCGAAATGGCGCGCACCTGGCGCACGCTGCTGCAAAGCATCGTCTCGCCGGTGGTCTCGACCTCGCTGTATTTCGTGGTGTTCGGCGCCGCGATCGGCTCACGCATCAGCCAGGTCGAGGGCGTCAGCTACGGCACCTTCATCGTGCCGGGGCTGATCATGCTCTCGGTGCTGACGCAGAGCATCGCCAACGCCTCGTTCGGAATCTACTTCCCGAAATTCACCGGCACGATCTACGAGATCCTGTCGGCGCCGATCTCCTATTTCGAGATCGTGCTCGGCTATGTCGGCGCGGCCGCGACCAAGTCGATCATCCTCGGCCTGATCATCCTCGCCACGGCCGGCCTGTTCGTGCCGCTGCACATCCATCATCCGGTCTGGATGCTGGCCTTCCTGGTGCTGACGGCGGTGACGTTCAGCCTGTTCGGTTTCATCATCGGCATCTGGGCCGACGGCTTCGAAAAGCTGCAGATGATCCCGATGCTGGTGGTGACGCCGCTGACCTTCCTCGGCGGCAGCTTCTATTCCATCGACATGCTGCCGTCCGCCTGGCGCACGGTGGCGCTGCTCAATCCGGTCGTTTATCTGATCTCCGGCTTCCGCTGGAGCTTTTACGAGATCGCCGATGTCAGCGTGTCTGTCAGCGTCGGCATGACGACGGCGTTCCTGATGATCTGCCTGGTCCTGATCTGGTGGATTTTCCGGACGGGATATCGGTTGAAGAATTGACCCTGGCCGTCATTCCGGGGCGCGCGCGCCCCGGAATTGCCAGCGGCTACCGATAGCAGTGGAAGCGGTGGTACCCGTCGTAATAGCCGCGGCAGCGTCGATGGCCGCGATGGGGAATGCCGAACACACCCTCGACCGCGCCAACGGCACCGCCGACACCGGCGCCGACGACGCCTCCGACTGCACCGCCCACCGGGCCGGCAATACGATTGCCTTCATAGGAGCCTTCCTGGGCGCCGCGCACGATACCCTGGGCGTGGCCAGCTTGCGGCAGCGACAATAGCGCGAGGAGGATGGCGGCGGCTGCGAGCAGCAGGCGGAGGGGCAGACCCGCCGGCAATGACGCGGCGGCGATGCGGGCTTTGTTCATCTTCAATCCCAAGGAAAATATAAAGGGTAACGGCGGCGGGCGCCGCCAGTCGAGCGTGGCCACAGTCAACGCACCGAGCGGCCAAATGGTTGCGCCATTGTGACGAATTGTCGGCGTTGTGAACGCATCCCCGCTCGCGAAAATGTCAGCACCGCCGCTGGCTTTGCGGCACAAAGCGGCCTTGCTTACGCCGGGCGTCCCGTTAACGATGGGCGAGGCAGGCCGCTGGAACGAAAGCCGGATTGCAGGCATAGTGCACGCCGGGGACGGAGAGCCGCGGCGCCTAGCGTGAACAGGCCGGAGGCCAGAAGTCAGATGCGTTCGTTTTTTATTGTTTTCACCTCGCTGATGCTTTTGACCGCGGGCACCGCGCAAGCCAAGGTCGAGATCACCATCGACAAGGACAATCAGCAGATGACCGTCGCCGTCGACGGCGTCGCCCGCTACCACTGGCCGGTGTCCACAGGCATCCCCTCGCGCGAGACGCCAAACGGCGCGTTCCGCACCTTCCGCATGGAAGAGGATCACTACTCCAAGGAATTCGACGACGCGCCGATGCCGCACGCGATCTTCTTCACCAAGGTCGGGCATGCCATCCACGGCACGGACTCGGTCGGCCGGCTCGGCTCGCCCGCCTCCCACGGCTGCGTACGGCTGTCGCGCCAGAATGCCACGACGCTCTACGCGCTGGTGCAGCAGCAGGGCGTGCTTAACACCACGGTGACGCTGACAGGATCGGCGCAGGTGGCGCTCGCGCGCAATCCGCGCGGCCGCAACCCCACAGCGGTGGCCCGCGCACCGCAGCCGGCCGAAGAGCAGTACGCCACATCAGGCGATCCCGTGAACCTGACGCCGCCGGCCGCACCCGCCCGCCGCTACATGCCGCAGGACGACAATTACATCTATCCCGCCGACGGGAGTGACAACGGCGCGCGCTATCCCGCGCCGCGCGCGACGAGCCGCCCGCTCTACGACGCGCAGGTCTATCAGCAACAGCCGCAGCAATACTACAATCAGGGCAACGGCCAGCAGGGCAACTACTACCAGCCGCAGCCCCGGCAGGTTTATCAGCCGCGCGGCTATTACTACCAGAACTGACGCTATCTGAACGCGGCGTTGCCGCGCTCGACGATTTTTCGCGCCGCTTGGACGAAGGCACGGGCGACCGGCTCGAGGAGCTCGGGCCCGGTCGCGGCGAGATCGTCCGACGGCGTGTGGAAAGTCCGATGGCGGCCGGCCATGCCGAGGAAATTGGCGTAGCCCGCCGCATGCACGTCTCGTAATTCGCCGACCGCCTGCTTCTCAGTCACCAGCCGTTTTGCGTCGACCTTGGCGAAGGCTTCATCAGTCAGCGCGACGGCGGATTTGCTCAGCACGAGATAACGCTCCTCCTCAGGCCGATCGGTGCCGGCGCCCTCCGCGAAGGCGTAGCAGGCGTTCGATGAGCCGAAGTGAATCCACGCCAGTGTTTCCTTCGGCGCGGGCGCTCCGTTCTTCAGGAACAGCTCCATGCCGCCATGGCCGATCTCATGGCCGATCTCATGGCCGATCTCATGGCCGATCTCATGGCCGGCGGTCGCGATGAAGACGACATGCGCCGGCCATTTTTCGGCAGCGACCGTGCGCGCCAGCGCAAGGAAGTTGGCAATGCCGGGGCCACGTTCGCACACGCAGCTGTACAGCCGGTCATCGGCGTCGAAACGACGATGGTCGGCCGCCCGGCGCCGATCTCGGCGATGATATTGCGGCTGGCGACATCACGCTCATAATGGCCTTTGACGTCCAGTGTCACTGGCGCGCCTGACGCAAGCGCCCGCTCGAACGTACCGCGCGCCTTGGCGCCGACCACGACCACCGGCACCGGCCGAGGCGCATCTTCCTGCGTGACGTTGTAGGCGAAACGGTCATCCGCGGGATTGCCGATCGTCAGCAGGATGGCCGCCGGCTTCTTCGCCGCGGCCTCCGTGATCGCCGTGCGATGGACAGGACCGAGATAGGCGCCACGATCGAACGGCAGATCGAGCAAAAGGATTTTTCCGCCGACATCACCGTCGCGGGCGAGCGGTGCGGCGAGGTGAAAGCTCGCTCTGTCCTCCGGCGGCCACCAGAACGGCGTCGCCTCGACAGACGTGCCGGCCACTTCCGCGCTGCCCTGCTCGACGACATACTGCCGGCCAAGCACGACGGGCTGGGATCTGACCTCGAATCCGGCGGCCTTGAGCTCGGCGGCGATCCACTCGCCGGTGGCGCGATCGCCGGGCGAACCGAACCGGTGCAGACCTAAGGACGCATAACGCGTCACGTCTTCATAGAGGCTCGCACCCGAAAGCACATCCTTGGCTGCCGCCTGCCCGGCCATAAGAACCGCCACGATCGCGATGAACATATGCCGCATGTGGGTTGCTCCCGGTGCCGATCATTTTTTCTTGGCGGCCAGTTTCGGCCCTCCGCGGCCGTCGTCAACCGCCCTCGACGAATCAAATCACTGCCGCGCTGGATGGACGCGGGCAGGATCCGACAGGAACCGCGGGGACAGAAGCGCCTCGCAATCGGGCCCAAGCGCGGAAATCGCGCCAGCCTGTGCACGGATTGAGCACTCGGACGACGCAGGAAAGCAACAGTCCCCAACCTTCAACGCTGCGGCGTTCCGGCCAAATTGACAACCAGTAGGTCGCCCGTATTGTCATTCTGATTGTTTCTGGGACATGACATGACACGCGAGCAGATTTCGGATTTCTGCGTTACCGCCCTGGCGAATATCCTGCGAATTTCGAGGGACCGAGTTGACATCGGCACGAAATTCAATCGTCTCGGCCTCGATTCGGCGATGTTGGTCTACCTGATGATGGAACTCGAGGAGAAGCTCGACCTCGAACTGTCGACGGACGACTTTTACGACCATCCGACCGTTGAGGCCTTGTCGCGATTTCTCGCTGACAAGCGTGCAATCCGCCCCGCCGCCTGAGGGCGGCTGAAGTCGGCGCAATCCACATGGAAACCTTCCGCTCGCTGGTGGCACTGCTGGCCCGGCGTGCGGCGGAGCAGGCCAGCGACCGTGCCTATGTCTTCGTCTCCGATCGCGGGACGGAGGAAGCTGTGCTCACCTTCCGCCAGCTGCATGACTCCGCATCTACGCTTGCGTCGCGCCTGACCGCGGCCGCACGGCCCGGCGACCGCGCCATCCTGGTGTTTCCGCCGGGCATCGAATTCATGGTGGCGTTCTTCGGCTGCCAGATGGCCGGCATCATCGCCGTGCCGATGATGATGCCGCGGCGAAACAGCGCGCGCGATGCCAGCGCCGCTATCCTCGCCAATTGCACGCCGGTGCTGGCCCTGACCAATTCGGCCGTCGCGCTCCCTGGTGAACTGAGAGCACGCTTCGCGCAGGAGAACATTCGCTGGATCGAGGTCGATCTCGCCGTGGCCGACGGTGAGACATTCGAACTTCCCGAGCCGGCGCCTGACGACACCGCCTTCCTGCAATATACCTCCGGCTCTACCTCCGAGCCCAAAGGCGTGATGGTGAGCCACGCCAATCTGCTCGCCAATCTCGAGATGATCCGGATCGCGCTCGGCAACACCCGGCAATCGACTTACGTCAATTGGGTGCCGCTCTATCACGACATGGGGCTGATCCTGAACGCGCTGCAAGCACTCTATGTCGGCGCGACCTGCGTGCTGATGGCGCCGAACGCGTTCATGCAGCGGCCGCTCGGCTGGCTGCGCGCGATCTCGCACTATCGCGCGGAAGTCGCGTGCAGCCCGAACTTCGGCTTCGACCTCTGCGTCAACCGCTTCCGCGCCGATCAGATGGAGGGCATCGAGCTGTCCTCGCTCAGGATCGCGCTGAACGGCGCAGAGCCGGTGCATGCGGGAACCATCGAACGGTTCATCCAGACATTTGCGCCGCACGGCTTCGATCCGCGCGCGATGTATCCCGCCTACGGCATGGCGGAAGCGACGCTCCTGATTTCCGGCGGACACCGCGGCGGCGGTCATGTCACACGCAGCGTGAGCCGCACGGCGCTTCAGGCGCACGCGGCGGAGACGCCTTCCGATGCGGAAGACACGCAAGTCGCCGTCGGCTGCGGGCGCGCACTCACCGGCGAGCGGATCGCCATCGTGAACGCGGACGACCGCACACGCCTGCCCACCGACCGCGTCGGTGAGATATGGGTGAATGGCGCCAATATTGCCCGCGCCTATTGGCGCAACGACGAGGCGACGCGCGAGGGGCTCAATGCGCAGATTGCCGGCGAAGGCGGGCCGTGGCTGCGCACAGGCGACCTCGGCTTCGTCGACGTCACAGGCGAACTGTTCGTCACGGGTCGGATCAAGGACCTCATCATCATCCGCGGCATCAACCACTATCCGCAGGATGTCGAGCGCACGGTGCAATCGCTCGACGGAGCTTTGCGCGAAAACTGCGGCGCGGCGTTCTCGGTGCAGGACGAGAGCGGCGAAGAGACGCTCGTCATCGTCCAGGAGATCGAGCGCACCGCGCGCCACTCGATCGACACCGATGCGATCAAGGGCCAGATCCGCGAGGCTGTCGCCGACCACCACGAGCTCTCCGCGCGCCACATCGCGCTGATCCGTCCCGGCGCGCTGCCGAAGACCACCAGCGGCAAGATCCAGCGCAAGCTGGCGCGCAGGCTCTGGCTCGACGGTGGCTTCGAGGGGATCGGCTGAGCCGGCTCAGAAATCGATCTTCGCACCCTCCCCGTCGCGCAGGCTCGCTGCGATTCCCTGCTCGAGCTTGCGCGCGAGGATCGCGCGGTAGTGGATGAAGTCGGCAAAATTGGAGCGGTCGCGCGTGAGATCGTTGTCGACGCGATAGCTGATGAAATTGCTGCGCGGCCGGCCCGCGACCACCTGTTTCAGTGCGGCGTCGCAGGCGCTGCGCTCCAGGGCGGTTTCCGTACCGGGCTTCGGCACCGTGGTTGCGAGGGTCGGCGGCACGATGATCACGACGGGCACATCGACCGGCAATATCCTGACGGTATCTGCCAGCACAGCGATCTCGGGAAATGTCGCCCGCATCCCGGCGGACAAGGACGGCGCCGGATCCCTGGGCCAGCCGACTTCCTTGAATTGGCCCGGCGGCCAGATATCCTCGTAGCTGACAAAGCCGTCGGGGTTCATCCGTGGTCGCCGGCCGAGCCCGATACTGATCCGTTGAAAAGCCTGCTCGATCGCCTGCCAGGAGATCAGACGTGCAGCGTAAGTGACGACGCTTCTGTCATAGAGCCAGTCGGGAAACGGGACGCCGCCGACCTCCTTCGCCCGCGCATGCTCGCACCAGCCGGGGTCGGCCACGATCACCAGTGCGCCGACCTCCCGGTGATTCCGGAGGAAGAAGTCCAGCACCGCAAGCTCCTGGCGGGGAAATGCGCCGGTCATGTAGAGCTGCACGAATCGCAGGCCGGTCGCACGCGACAATTCCGTCGGCTCGATCATCTGCGCTGTCGAATTGCCCAGGATCGCAGCATTGAAATCCGGATTCCTGGCGCGGCTCGCGGCCGTGATTTGGGTGAGCCGATTGTCGACGCCGTCGATGCCGAGCAGGCCGAGCTTGCCGCTGTCATAGGGATCGACCGCCACCATCAGTGCGAGCACCAGCAGCGCAGCGCCGATCAGCGTGCCCAGGCACGCGAGCAGGCTCCGGCCCCAGCCGGGGTCGGTCTCAGAACTTGAAGTAGACGAAGTCATGGAGATCCCGACCACCCATGTGGAGCAGCAATGCGAATAGCCCAAGACCGAGCAGACCCGCGAGCCACGGATTGGGACGGCGCGTGAGCACCGCCACGATGTCCTGGCTCGCCGGCAGCAGGAAGGCGAACAGCGGCGCTGCAATCAGCGGCCACAAATGCTTTCCGCGCTCGAGCGGCAGCGGCGAAACCAGTCCGGCAAACACATGCCAGGCCGCTTCCACCGATCCCGCACGGAAGATCACGCCGGTCGCGAGCACGAACAGCACGGTAAGCGCCCAGCCGAGCCATGACGGCAAATCCGGGCCATAGCGGCGCCACAGCGTGCAGGCGACCAGCGCAAGCCCGTGCAGCACGCCCCACAGCACGAAGGTCCAACTCGCGCCGTGCCACAGGCCGCACAGCGCCATCGTGATCATCATCGCGGCGAAAAACTGGACGGGAAGCCAGCGCCGCGGCAGCAGGCGCAGATTGACCAGCGGATAGAACACGTAATCGCGCAGGAACAGCATCAGGGTGATGTGCCAGCGCTGCCAGAAATCCTGGATGTTGGTCGAGCGCAGCGGCGCATTGAAATTGTACGGCAGCTGCACGCCGAACAGCAGGCCAAGGCCGATCGCGATGTCGGAATAGCCGGAGAAATCGAACAGGATCTGGAAGGAGAAGCAGAAGGCGAGCCAGGCATCGCCGCTCGGGAGCGACCCGTTCGCTGCCTGGGTGTAGATGGGATCGAGCAGATGCGCGATGCCGTCGGCGATCACGACTTTCTCGAACAGGCCGATCGCAATGAAGCAGGTCGCGACGCAGAATTGACGCTGCCAGCCCGGCACGTAGACCTGCCTGCCGAACTGATGCATCACCTCCGACCAGCGCGCGAGGGGGCCGGCGATCGCCTGCGGGAAGAAGGCGATGTAGAGCGCGTAGCGGTCGAGCGCATAGAGCGGCGCTCTGCCGCGCTTCAGATCGACCAGATACATGATGTGGTGGAAGGTGAAGAAGGAAATGCCGAGCGGCAGCCCGATGTCGAGCGCCGGCAGCGTCATACCGAGCACGAGGCCGAGATTGGCGAGAAGGAAGTTGGCGTATTTGAACAGCGCCAGCACCGCGAGATCGAGCACGATCACGAGCGTCAGCAGCGTCGGCCACTTCACGCGCCCATAGGCGACCGAGGCAAGCCAATTGATCGCGATCGAGCCGATCAGGAGCAGGATGAAGGACGGGCTGCCCCAGGCATAGAAGGCGAGCGACAGCGCTACCTGCACACCGATGCGCAAATGCGGATAGGGATCGGCCAGGCGGTAGATCAGCAGCGCCGCCGGCAGGAAGACCAAGAGAAAGGGATAGTCGTTGAACAGCATGGGTTCAAAGCTGAGCCATCGCCGGCGTTGCGCCGGCCGATGATGCTCAGCCCGTTTCCAGGTCGGGCGTCGCGTCGCCCGGCTGCCGCGACATGCGCCGGGCGATCTTCGCCTCGCTGGGCACCTTGACGTCCCAGGCTAGTCCGAGCGCTTCCAGTGCGCGGATGAAGATAAAGCCGGGATCGAACTCGAACCAGCGCAGGCCGAAGGCCGCGGAATACGGAAAGGCATGGTGATTGTTGTGCCAACCCTCGCCCCAGGCGAGCCAGGCCATCACGCCGAGATTCCTGCTGTTGTCGTCACGGGTGACGAAGGGCTGCACGCCAAAGCTGTGCATGATGGAGTTGATGGCGGACATGGTCTGCTCGACCACGAACATGCGCACCACGCCGCCCCAGAGCAAGCCGGTCAGCGCGCCCCACAGGCTCATGGTGGCAAGGCCGCCGATCGCGGCCGGCAGCACCAAGCCGAGACCGACCCAAGTGTAATAGTAGCTGTTGACGGCAACCAGCCTGCGATCCGCCATCAGATCCGGGACATAGTGCGCGACGTTGGGATAATCGTGCGCGATCATCCAGGTCAGGTGCGCGTGCAGGAAGCCGCGCAGGCGGCCGAACGGGCCGTCGCCATGCAGCCGCGGCGAATGCAGATCGCCATCGTGATCAGACAATTCATGATGCCGGCGGTGCATTGCCGCCCAGGACAGCATGGGACCGCGGCCTGCCATCGATCCCATCACGGTCAGGATCGCGCTCATTGCCGTAGAGGTCGTGAAGGCGCGGTGGGTGAAGAGGCGGTGATAGCCGACGGTGAGGCCGAGGCCGGTGACCAGCCAGAAGCCGAAGAACAGGCCGAGCTCCATCGCGCCGATCGGGCGGTAGAACAGAAGGGCCAGTGCCACCAGCGTGCCGGCCAAGGGCAAAACGTCGAAAAGGATGAAATGCCGCCGCTGCATCCGATGAAAATGCCGGCTGCGGATAATGCGGTGATCGCGTTTCTGTTGCACGTCGGGATTCCAGGGCAGCTTCCATGAGTACATACCCGCCGGGCGAGCGCAACCCAAGCCACCCCCAAGGTTTCAACAGGCGCGAAAGCCTATAGAATGGACGCGCCGCGCCGAAATGCGTTCAGATTCGGCCCTTTTCCGCTTGCCCTGCGAGCCACCATGCCATCACGTGCTGCGACAATCTTGACCGTGCTGTTACTTCTCATTGCGGGAAAGGCCATGGGATTTGATTCGGGATTTGATTCGGGATTCGACCTCGAGGCCCATCGCGGCGGGCGGGCACTGCTGCCGGAAAATACTCTTCGGGCCTTCGCCAATGCGCTGTCGATGGGCGTGGGCACGCTGGAGCTCGACGTCGGCATTACCGCCGACGGCGAGGTCGTCGTCTCGCATGAGCGTGGGCTGAATCCCGATCTGGCGCGGGATGCGAGCGGCACCTATGTCGCCCCGCCCGGCACGCCTTTCGCAAGATTGCGTTTCGCCGAGGTCAGAACCTACGACGTCGGCCAGATCCGGCCAAACAGCCCTTACGCCAAGCAATTCCCCAACCAGCGCGCCGTGCCCGGGACACGCATTCCGACCTTGAGCGAGTTGTTCACGCTGGTGCGCAAATCCGGCAACACGCGCGTGCGCTTCAACATCGAGACCAAGATCGATCCGAACCATCCGGACGAGACGCTCGATCCGCAAGCTTTCGTCACCAAGCTGCTTGGGCTGATCGAAGCCGAAAAATTCTCCGACCGCGTCATGATCCAGTCGTTCGACTGGCGAACCCTGCAGCTCGTCCAGCAGCGGGCACCGAAGATGCCGACGGTGTACCTGACGCTCCAGCGCGGCTCGGGCCAGACGGTGGCGCTGGACAAGGCGACCAACTGGACCGCGGGATTCAGCCCGGCCGACCACGGCGGCTCGCTGCCGCGAACGATCAAGGCTGCGGGCGGCGCGATCTGGTCGCCCTATTTCGGCGATGTGACCACAGCGCTCGTCTCGGAGGCGCACGGGCTCGGGCTGCGCGTCGTGGTCTGGACCGTCAACAAGCCCGAAGACATGGCGCGCATGATCGAGATCGGCGTCGACGGCATCATCTCCGACAAGCCTGACCTGCTGCGACAGGTCGCGGGCGAGAAGGGAATTGCGTTGCCCGCGGGGACACCGGTGGAGCCGTAGAAGCGGCCCCTACTCCCCGTCCCGCAAACGCCGGTACAGCGCGCCCAGAATATTGGAATAATCGTCGGTCCAGACCCGCACCCTGTCGTCAGCTTCGGTCTGCTCCCAAACTTTCGACGATGCGAGCCTGCCGACATCTTCCTCCTCGCGGGCGGAGATGACGACGTCGGTCGAGAAGATGTAGTCACCATCGCGGCCGGAATCCTCGTTGTAGACCCAGCTCTTGAGATCGTTGGCGTCGGCGATGCCGACCACGACAGTCTCGAGATCGAGGTGCCGGTTGGAGACGTGCATCACCACGGCGCCGTGCGGAGCGAGCTTGTCCTTGTAGATCTTCATCGCCTCTTCGGTCGCAAGATGGATCGGGATGGCATCCGACGAATAGGCATCGACGATAATGAGATCGTAGGCACCGTCGGGCTCCTTCGCGAAGGTGAGGCGGGCATCGCCGATCACCGGCTTCAAATCCGGCAGGCAACTCGAGATATAGCGGAAATTCTTCGGATCACGGGCGGCATCGACCATGGACTGATCGATCTCGAAGAATGTCCAGCTCTCGCCGGGCTCGGCGGCGCAGGCGAGCGTGCCCGATCCGACGCCGATCGCGGCGACCTTCAGCGGCACGCCCTTGCGTTCCCGGATCGCGCTGACGGCCTGACCGATGCCGCCGTCCTTGTGATAATAGGTGATCGGTTCGGGCCGCCCGGTGACCGGCGTGCCGTCATTGTTGAGGAAGCGCTCGGCGCCGTGGATCGTGGTACCGTGCATCAAGACGTGGAAATAGCCGCCGGGCGTCACCACGATCTTGTGCACGCCGAAGAAGCTGCGCACCGTGGTGACGCGGCCTTCGTCCGCCGGATAAATGCGGATCAGCGCCAGCGCCAGCGCGACGGTGGCGAAGATCTTCCAGCGGCCGGCGTTGACCGCCAGGACCAGCAGCGCGGCGAGCACGCCAATGCTGCCGGCCACCCAGACGCGGTGATCCTCGAACCAGGCCGACAGCCCCCCCGCCGTAATGGACGGCGCAACGAGCACGACGGCGAGCGCGGCCAGCGCCAGCCAGTACCATTTGACGATGCCCGCCAGCCGCTCGCTCGCGGGCGGCCGGCACAGCGCGGCAAGCGCAACCAGGATCGGATATTCGGCGATCCAGGAGAAGGTAAAGGGCGCAACGAGCCCTGCAAACAGGCCGCCGACCATGCCGCCGAACGACAGCGCGACATAGAATCCGGTGAGATATTTGGCGGCCGGCCGGGTCCGCGCCAGTTCGCCGTGGCAGGCCATGGCGATGACGAAGAAGCACAATTGATGGCCGCCAAGCGTCAGCAGCAGGTTCTGTTCGCCGCCGAACGCCAGCAGGAAGACAACGCCCGCGATGGCGACCGGCTGGAGCATCAGCATCCATTTGTGCGGCAGCAGCGGCCGCGACTGGAACACCACCACCCAGGTCAGGAGGTACAGCGACAGCGGCAGCACCCACAGCAATGGCGCCGCCGCAACGTCGGTCGAGATGTGCGCGGTGACGGCGATGAGCAGACCGGACGGCACTCCAGCGAGAAAGATCCAGCGCAGCCGGGTCAGGAAACCCGGCGCCGGGGCATTCAGATCCTCGGTTCGCGCATCGACCATTGCGAGCTTCGGCGAGCGCAATAACAGCACACCGCATGCGGCGATCAGGAGGATCAGAATGCCATAACCGCCGGTCCAGAGCCGGTTCTGCGTGTGCAGCGTGAACATTGGCTCCAGCAGGAACGGATAGGATAGCAGGGCGAGGAAGCTGCCGATGTTGGAGGACGCATAGAGGAAATATGGATCGTGTCCGGCAGGATGCCCGGTGCGGACGAACCAGGCCTGCAACAACGGATTGTTGGCTGCGAGCGCGAAGAACGGCAGCCCGATCGAGATCACGAACAGGCCGAGCAGCCAGATCGCGTAGCCCGAAGCGGGCGGATCGCCATAGGCGGAGGCGATGCCGAGCGGCAACGTGACGAACGCCGTAATCAGCAGCAGGAGATGCACCACCACCGGAACGATGCGGTTCCTCACCTGCATCAACAAATGCGCATAGGCGTAGCCCGCCAGCAGCAGCGACTGGAAGAACACCATCGCCACCGACCACACCGCCGGGGAGCCGCCGAGCCGCGGCAGCACCATTTTCGTGAACAGCGGCTGCACCGAGAACAGCAGTAGCGCGCTGACGAAGATCGCGGCGGTGTAGACCGTCAGCAGCAGCCGGTTGCGTGACGAGGACGGCTGCTCCGTGGCGGCGGGTTGCACGATCGAATCCATGGAAGCTCCAGCAAAAGCGTTTTCCAGCGAAATGGGCACCGGTTCGCGCGCGAAAACGCGTCGGATAACTCCCCCGGCGGGCACCGGGCGCGCGCAATGGAGCACAAGGCGCCTGAACGGGCAATAAAGCGTGTCGTGATGTTGCAGCGGAGAATGCTTGATATACAGATGTCATTCCGAACCTGGTCGTTCAGACCGTCCCGGAATGAACGTGGAACAGCTTGGCGCCTTCATGATCGAAACCGACATCATCATCATCGGCGCTGGCCATAACGGCCTGACCTGCGCGGCCTATCTCGCGATGGCCGGCTTGCGCGTGCGCGTGGTCGAGCGCCGCCAGGTGGTCGGCGGGGCCGCGGTCACGGAGGAGTTTCATCCGGGCTTCCGCAATTCGGTCGCGGCCTACACCGTGAGCCTGCTCAATCCGCAGGTGACCCGTGACCTCAAGCTGGCCGAGCAGGGCCTGCGGGTCGTCGAGCGGCGCGCGCAGAATTTCCTGCCCGCGCCCGACGGGAGCTATCTCCTCACCGGCGAAGGACGGACGAAGGCGTCCGTCGCACGGCTGAGCGCCCATGACGCAAACGCGCTCGACGGATTTTCGCGAGAGCTGGAAGAGATCGCCGACGTGCTCAGGCAATTCGTGCTACGCGCGCCGCCCAATATGCTCGACGGTTTTGGCACGCCTGCGATCCGCGAGGCCGTGAATGCATTCCAGAGCGCCAACATCCTGCGGGGGCTGACGCTGGAGCAGAGCCGCAATCTGCTTGATCTCTTCACCCGATCGGCCGGCGAGATGCTGGACGAACGTTTCGAGCACGATCTGGTCAAGGCGCTGTTCGGCTTCGACGCCATCGTCGGCAACTATGCCAGCCCCTACGCCGCGGGCTCGGCCTATGTGATGCTGCATCACGCCTTCGGCGAGGTGAACGGCAAGAAGGGTGTCTGGGGCCACGCCATCGGCGGCATGGGCGCGATCACGCAAGCCATGGCGCGCGCCGCGCGCGACCGCGGCGTTGTGATCGACACCGATGCGGGCGTGCGCGAGGTCATCGTCGAGCGCGACCGCGCGGTCGGCGTGGCGCTGGAGAACGGGACGACCATCCGCGCCAAATATGTCGCGGCCAGCGTCAATCCGAAGCTGCTCTATACGCGGCTGATCGCCGCCGATGCCCTGCCCCAAAAGTTCCTCGACCGCATCCGGCACTGGAAGAACGGGTCCGGCACCTTCCGCATGAACGTCGCGCTGGACCGTCTGCCCTCCTTCACGGCGCTGCCGGGCGACGGCGATCATCTCACCTCAGGCATCATCCTGGCGCCCAGTCTCGGCTACATGGACCGCGCCTTTCTCGATGCCCGCGCGCACGGCTGGAGCCGAGAGCCTGTCGTGGAAATGCTGATCCCCTCGACGCTCGACGACACGCTCGCGCCCGCAGGGCAACATGTCGCGAGCCTGTTCTGCCAGCATGTCGCGCCGGAGCTTCCCGATGGAAAGTCGTGGGACGACCATCGCGACGAGGTGGCCGACCTCATGATCGCGACGGTGGACAAATACGCGCCGGGTTTTGCGACAAGCGTGCTCGGCCGCCAGATCCTGTCACCGCTCGACCTTGAACGGCAGTTCGGCTTGTTGGGAGGCGACATCTTCCACGGCGCGCTGACGCTGAACCAGCTGTTCTCGGCGCGGCCGATGCTAGGCCACGCCGATTATCGCGGGCCCCTGAAGGGCCTTTATCACTGCGGCTCCGGCGCCCACCCCGGCGGCGGCGTCACCGGCGCCCCCGGCCACAACGCCGCGCAGGCGATCCTGAGGGATCACCGGTCGCTGTTCGGAAGCCGTGGATAGGCCTGTGGACGAGCTGTGGACAGGCTGTTGGTAGCGCGGTGAAAGAGCGGTGGGTTGCCCGTCTCGGCCCGCCGGGCCAAGCCGGGCACAAGTCGGTGGAAAATCTGGGGATGAGTACGGGATAAGGCCGTGGACAATGTCCGGAGAACGAGCGGATAGCCTGTGGGCATCTCCTTCGAAAACCAGTCCCCAAAACGACTTCGCCCGCCAGGGGCAATCCCCCGACGGGCGCTGGTCGAAATCAGTCTTATGAAGAAAGTAACGCCGCTAAAAAATGGGAGGCGGAAATTACTTCAAGGAGGTGCTAATCGAGGTGAACTTCTCGTTCATCGTGGTACCCAGGCCGTTCACCACGGTGATGATTGCCAGCGCGATACCGGCTGCGATCAAGCCGTACTCGATTGCGGTTGCACCCGAATCGTCGGACCAGAACTTCAAAATCATGCGTTTCAAGTCTCGCCTCCATTTCCATTTCAAACTGTGTTGGTTGGCCTCAACGTCTGGAAATATAAGGAGCACAACCTGCGGTCGGGTTAACTCCGAGATTGCAAGTTGTGCGAAAAATTGAGAACAAAAGTTCCAAAAATTGAACCGGACGGAAACCTAGGGATGCAGCCTTCCCCCACCCATCGCGCCAGCTTTTCGATCGGCAGCGAGATCGCCGCCAAGCGGGTTGTGGACGTGCTCAACGAGGTGTTTTTCGAGGGGGATGCGGCGGTCGCCGCCTTCGAGCAGCCGAACGGACAATGGGACGTCGCGCTGCATTTCGCGGACGCGCCGGACCAGGCATGGCTGCGCGAACTCATTGCAACTTCAGCAGGAATCGAGTTCGTGGACACGCTCGCCTTCGACACGATCGAGGCCAAGGACTGGGTCAAGGCGAGCCTGGAAGATCTCGTCCCGGTGCCGGCCGGGCGCTTCGTCGTTCATGGCAGCCACGACCGCGACCAAGTGACGCCAAACAAGCTCGCCATCGAGGTCGAGGCGGCCCTCGCCTTCGGCACCGGGCATCACGGCACCACGCGCGGCTGTTTACTGCTGCTTGACCATGTCCTGAAGAGCTCCCGGCCAAGGAATCTGCTCGACCTCGGCACCGGGACCGGCGTGCTGGGAATAGCGGCGGCGAAGGCGCTGCATCGCACCGTGCTGGCCTCCGACATCGACCCGGCCTCGGTACGGGTAGCAGCCGAGAACGCCTCCCTGAATGAGGTTGGTCACCAAATGCGGCTGATCTGCGCCACCGGCTTCGCCGCGCCTGATTTTGGCAGATGCGGCCCGTTCGACCTGGTGCTGGCCAACATCCTTGCCAATCCGTTACGGCAATTGGCGGGCCCGATGACGGCCCACCTCGCGCCCGGCGGACGCGTCATCCTCTCTGGCCTGTTGACACACCAGGCCCCCGCCGTGATCGCCGCCTACCGCGCGCGCGGCCTCGTGCCGCTGAAGCATTTGCGGATCGAAGGGTGGAGCAGCCTGTTGCTGCGGAAGCTTTCGTAGGGTGGATTGGCGCTGCGTTCGGCGCCGCGCTACTTCGCAGGCTTCTCGTCACGGCGCGTCGATGCGCGCAACGCCCGCTTTGCGCGGCGTTCGGCGAAACGGTCGATCATCTGGCTGAGGAGGCCGCGCGGCTTCTTCGGTGTCGCCGCAACCGGGGCGCGGCGCACCGGCGGCGGAATCTTCTCAAACGTGAACGCTGGCATCGTGTGTCCCCTCGCCGTTGAGATGAACCACTTGCTCGAATTTCCCTGTTATCCGGACGAAGCGCAACTGCTGCATCCTGTACTCCACTCAATTCGAATGGAACTTGTTCAAGCACAGTCCATGCCAGATGCGGCCTCGAATGCGTCTACATTGCGGACTGATCGTCATGATCCTAAAGTGATCCACCATGTTCGAAGCGCATTTCCAGACATTCGAGGAGCCCGAGGCCGGTGTCGCATTGACGGCCCGGCTGGCCACGCTCCGTGAAGAGCTCTCCCGCCGCAAGCTGACCGGCTTAGTGATCCCGCGCGCCGATCAGCAGCAAAATGAGTATGTGCCGCCCTCGGAAGAGCGTCTGGCCTGGCTGACCGGATTTACGGGCTCAGCGGGATTGGCGGTGGTGCTAACGCACGAGGCCGCATTGTTCGTCGATGGCCGCTACACGATCCAGGCGGCCAAGCAGGTCGATGCAAGGGCCTGGGCCGTGGAATCCCTGATCGATCCCCCGCCGGAAAGCTGGGTATCGGCACACCTGAAGGCAGGTGACCGCCTCGGATTTGATCCGTGGCTGCACACTTTTGCGGCAGCCGAGCGTTTGTCCACCGCCTGCGCCAAGGCCGGCGCCGAGCTGGTCGCCGTCGACAGCAATCCGGTCGATGCGATCTGGCAAGACCGGCCGCAGCCGCCAATTGCGCCGGTCGCGGTGCACGGGATGCAACATGCCGGCGTCACTGAAGCCGAGAAGCTGACGCGGATCAGGAGCGAGATCGGCAAGCTCGGCGCCGAGGCGCTGGTGCTGTCCGACAGCCATGCCGTGGCCTGGGCCTTCAACATCCGCGGCGCCGACGTCGCGCATACGCCGCTGCCGCTGTCCTATGCGCTGGTGCCGAAGGACGGACGGCCGACCATCTTCATCGACCACCGCAAGCTCTCCAACCTGACCCGCGACCATCTCGAGCAGTCCGCCGACGTGCGCGAGCCCGACGCGATGGCACCGACGCTGATGGCGCTCGCCAAGAGCGGTGCATCGATCGCACTCGACAATGCGACTGCGGCCGACGCCCTCAGCCGGCTGATCACGGGCGCCGGCGGCAAGCCGGTGCGCGGCAGCGATCCGATTGCGCTGCTCAAGGCGGTCAAGAACGCGACAGAGATCAAGGGCACGCAGACGGCGCACCGGCGCGACGCCGTGGCGCTGGCGCGCTTCCTCGCCTTCATCGACCGCGAGGCGGCAAGCGGCAAGCTCACCGAGATCGACGCGGTCGAGGCGCTGGAAACATTCCGCCGCGACACCGGCGCGCTGAAGGACGTGTCATTCCCGACCATATCAGGCACGGGCCCGAACGGTGCCATCGTGCACTACCGCGTCACCCGCAAAAGCAACCGGCGGATCGTCCCCGGCGATCTCCTGCTGATCGATTCCGGCGCGCAATATGAAGACGGCACCACCGACGTCACCCGCACCATGGCGGTCGGCGACCCCACCGGCGAGATGCGCGACCGCTTCACGCGCGTGCTGCGCGGACACATCGCGATCGCACGCGCGATCTTTCCCGACGGCACCACCGGCGCGCAGCTCGACACACTCGCGCGACAATATCTCTGGGCCGCCGGCGTCGATTTCGAGCATGGCACCGGCCACGGCGTCGGCAGCTATCTCTCGGTGCACGAAGGACCGGCGAGGATTTCGAAGCTCGGCACCACACCGCTGAAGCGCGGCATGATCCTGTCCAACGAGCCCGGCTACTACAAGACCGACGGTTTCGGCATCCGCATCGAGAACCTCGAACTGGTGGTCGAAGCCGACATCAAGGGCGCGGAGAAATCGATGAACGCGTTCGAGACTCTGACCCTGGCGCCGATCGACCGCCGGCTGATCGATGTCGGCATGCTGGGCAAGGACGAGCTCGACTGGCTCAATGCCTACCACGCGCGTGTGAGGGCCGAGGTCCGGCCGGCGCTGGACGAGGCGACCAAGGCCTGGCTCGATCAAGCGACGGCGGAACTAAAGGCGTAAGCACGCCGTCCCGAAGCCGCATGGCACCACGCGATTTGCGCAAGGCTGCTTTCGCAAGGGAGCTCTCATTCTGGCGCGAACCGCGCCGAATTCGTCGCCATCGCGCCGTTATCATAACCGTCCCGGAATCCGTATAGCCGCATTCCGAAACGCCGATATCCGTCTTGCGCGAGCACGCTACAGTCCGATTCGAATTTCCACGAGACGGACGCGCATGCACGGCATGATCAGCAAGCCGCCGGAAACGGCGAAGAACATCGCGACCTCGCGCCTGGTGTTGCTGCTGCTCGTCGTCATGACCGGGATCGCGCCGATCTCGCTCTATATGCTGGTTCCGGCGCTGCCGGTGCTGGCGACAACATTTGGCAGCGACATCTCGGTCGCGCAGATGACGGTGTCGCTCTACATGGTCGGCATCGCGCTGTCGCAACTCATCATGGGCCCGCTGTCGGACCGGTTCGGGCGGCGCCCGGTGCTGCTCGGAGGACTGGCGCTGATGGTGGTCGCCAGCATCGCCTGCATCTTCGCGGAAACCCTGCCGCAGCTGATCGCCGCGCGCTTCTTCCAGGCGCTGGGCGGCGCCGCCGGCATGGTGGTGAGCCGCGCCATCATCCGCGACATCTACGCGCGCGACCGCGTCGCCTCGATGATCAGCCTCGTGGTCGCGGCGCTGATGATCGGACAGATGGTCTCCCCGCTCACCGGCGGCCTGATCGAGACCGCATTCGGCTGGCGCGCGATCTTCTACGCCATCACCGTCGCCGCGATCATTGTCGCCGTCGGCATCGCGGTCGCGCTCCCGGAGACGCGCCGCACCCGCGCCGCCGGCAGCGGCTTTCGCGGCGACGTCGGCATTCTCATTCGCAACCGCGCCTTCGTCGGCTACGTGATGTGCCAGGTGCTGGCCTCGCAGATCATCTTCACCTTCGCCGGCGGCGGTCCCTACATCGTGGTGACGCAGATGGGCAGGACCAGCGCCGAATACGGCGCGTGGTTTGCAACGACGGGCTTTGCGTATCTCGTCGGCAATCTGCTCTGCGTGCGCTTCGCGCCCAGGCATTCGCTGGAGAAGTTGATCTGGTTCGGCCTCGCGCTCCAGCTTTGCGGCAGCCTTTTGAACCTGCTCTGGAGCTTCACAGGCTGGAACGAGGCGCCGGCATGGCTGTTCGGCACGCAGATGATCGTGATGGCCGGCAATGCCTTCGTGATGGCGAACTCGGCCGCGGGCGCGATCAGCATCCGCCCGGACGCCGCGGGTACCGCATCAGGCGCGATGGGCTTCCTCCAGCAAGGCATCGGCGCGCTGATGTCGCAGTTCGGCGCCTATCTCGGCGGCCATTCCGCGACCACGCTACCGCTCACTTCCGCCGTGCTGGCAATCTCCCTGCTCTGCGCCTGCACGATGATCTTCCTCGTCCCCCGCCGCGAGGTGGTGGTGAGCGAGACCTTGATCGAGCAGGCGGAGGAGGAAGAGAGCGGAATGATGTGAGGGGGCGGTATGCCGCCTCCCCGTCATTGCGAGCGAAGCGAAGCAATCCAGAATCTTTCCGCGTTGACAGTCTGGATTGCTTCGCTTTGCGTAACTGCCCAGGTGGCCGTTTGTATTCTCTTGACTGACCACATGTGTTTGTGAGTCAAGGTATGGGTGACGCCGCCAAATTCCTCATTGTCTGTGGACGCCCTGCTGGCCCTGATTGGGGAGTTGCAGGAGCGCAACCTGATGTTGGAGCAGCAGAACGCATTGCTGACGGTGCGTGTGGCCGATCTGGAGCGTCGGCTTGGTCTGGACAGCTCCAATAGCAGCAAGCCGCCTTCGAGCGATGGACCGGGCCAGGCTTCTCGCCGGACACAGAGCCTGCGTGAGCGAGGGTTGAAGAAGCCCGGCGGCCAGCCCGGCCATGCAGGCAAACACTTGAAGCGGTCCGAACGGGTCGATCATACGATCATGCATCGCCCTGTCAGATGCGGGCGCTGCCGAATGGCGCTGGATGCTGGAACTTGTCGGCAGCCGTCAGGTGTTCGATCTGCCGGCGCCGGCGCCGCTGCTCGTCACGGAGCATCAGCTTTATCGTTGCAAATGCAGCGGCTGTGGCGCGGTCACGACAGGATCGTTTCCACCCGAGGTAAGGGCGCCGGCGCAATATGGCGTCCGGTTGGCCGCTGTGGTGACCTATCTGTCGGCGGGACAGTTTCTGCCTGAAGATCGGCTCGGGCAAATCCTCTCCGATCTGTTTGGCGTGACCATCTCGGCCGGCACGATCGGACAAATGATCGCCCGGGCTGCCAGCCGGACGCAGGATTTCGCTGCGGCAGTCTGCGAGCAAATCCGCCGGGCACCGGTCAAGCATTTGGATGAGACCGGGTTTTGGGTGGGCGCCACGCCGCAATGGCTGCATGTCGCGGGCACCGCCGGGATCAATGGGCTGGTGCATTATCGCGTCTCACCCAGGCGCGGCGAGGTGCTGACGCAAGCGGCGCATATCGTTGTGCACGACCATTGGACATCCTATTTTCAGATGTCCGGTGTCACGCATGCGCTGTGCAATGCGCATCACCTGCGCGAGTTGACGGCGCTGGTGGACATCGATGGCGAGGCCTGGGCCCGGCGCATGCGCGGGTTGCTCCGCTGCCTGTGCCACGAGGTCAATCTGGCGTCAGAGCATCCAACCGACCAGACAGGCGCGCTGCGTCCCAACAGAATCCGCGCCGCCGAGCGACTTTATGACCGCATTATCCGCGCCGGTATCGCCCGGCACGAGGCGCTACCCGCGCTGCCTCGCGACATCAAGCGCGGGCGGATCAGACGGCGCACGGGCCATAATCTCCTGTTGCGCCTCAAGTTACATAAAGCGGCGGTGCTGCTGTTCCTGCACAACTCGGCGGTGCCGTTTACCAACAACGAGGCCGAGCGCGATGCTCGGATGATGAAATTGCGGCAGAAGATCTCTGCCGGCTTCCGCACCTCACAAGGCGCAGACAATTTCGCCACGCTTCGCACCCTGATCGGTACCGCTCGAAAGCGCGGATGGAACATGCTCGAAACATTGTCCCGATGCCCCACACAACTCATCCACAAACTCAGCGTCGCCTAACCGAGCAAACGGACCTGGGCAGTTACCGCTTCGCTCGCAATGACGAAAGAAAACCTCACTCCCCGATCAGCGTCAACCACTCGTCCTCGGTCAGCACCTTGACACCATGCTTGTTGGCTTCCGCGAGCTTGGAACCCGCTCCGGGGCCGGCGACGACGAGATCGGTTTTCTTGGACACCGATCCGGACACCTTTGCACCTAACCGCTCAGCGGTGGCTTTGGCCTCGTCGCGTGTCATCTTCTCCAGCGAGCCCGTGAACACCACGGTCTTGCCGGCGACAGCGGAGTTGCTCTTCGGCTTCTCGGCGTCGATGATCTCGATCTCCTTGGTGAGCCGCTCGACGATGCCGCGATTGTGGCTCTCGCCGAAATAATCGGCGATGCTCTTGATCACGGTCTCGCCGATCTGGTCGAGCGCATCCATCTCGGCCATCGCCTCCTCGTCGCCCTTGGCGACCTTGAGGCTGGCATCGTGGAAGGCGTCCCAGGAGCCGTAGCCGCGCGCCAGCGCCAGCCCTGTGGTCTCGCCGATATGGCGCATGCCGAGCGCGTAGATAAAGCGCTCCAGTGCAATCTTCCGACGGCTCTCGATCGCGCCAAACAGATTTCGCACCGAGGTTTCGCCGTAACCTTCGATGTCTTCCAGCTTGAGTTTTGCGTTGCGTTTTTCCAGCGTGAAGATGTCGGCCGGCTCCTTCACAAAGCCCTCGTCGAAGAAGTACCGGAGCTGCTTCTCGCCAAGACCGTCGATGTCGAAGGCGCGGCGCGACACGAACAGCTTCAGATGCTCGATCTTCTGATAGGGGCAGGCGAACTCGCCGGTGCAGCGAGCGCGTGAGCCCTCCTCTCCCGCCGCCGTCTCCTCGCGCGTGACATGGGTGTGCAACGGGCACGGGCACTTCTTCGGAAACTGGAATTCCTTGGCAGCCTTCGGCCGCTTATCGAGGACGACGTCGACCACCTGCGGGATGACGTCGCCGGCGCGCTGGATCACGACGGTATCGCCGATCCTGATGTCGCGGCCCTCGCGCAGCACCTCGCCCTTGTTGCCGATGCCCTTGATGTAGTCCTCGTTGTGCAGCGTGACGTTCTGCACGATCACGCCGCCGACGCCGACCGGTTCGAGCTTGCCCACCGGCGTGAACGAGCCGGTGCGGCCGACCTGGATCTCGATGTCGCGCAGCACCGTCATGGCCTGCTCGGCCGGGAATTTGTGCGCGATGCCCCAGCGCGGCGTGCGCGAGACGAAGCCGAGCCGTTCCTGCCAGTCGATGCGATCGACCTTGTAGACGACGCCGTCGATGTCGTAGTCGAGTTTTGCGCGCTGCTCCTCGATCGAATGATGGAAGGCGAGCAGCTCCTCGACGGAGTGACAGAGCCTGGTCAGCGGGTTGGTCTTGAAGCCGCAGCGCTCGAACCAGTGGATCATGCCGCTCTGCGTGCCCTCCGGCATCGCGCTCATCTCGCCCCAGGCATAGGCGAAGAAGCCGAGGGGGCGCGAGGCGGTGATGGTCGGATCCTTCTGCCGGAGCGAGCCCGCGGCCGAGTTGCGCGGATTGGCGAAGATGGTGCTGCCTTCAGCCTTCTGCCGCTCGTTGAGCGCGAGGAAGGCCTTCTTGGTCATGTAGACCTCGCCGCGCACCTCGCAGATTTCGGGGACGTTGCGGCCCTTCAGCCTCTCGGGCACGTCTTCGAGCGTGCGGATGTTGGCGGTGACGTCCTCGCCTTCCGCGCCGTCGCCGCGAGTCGCCGCGGTGACGAGTTCACCGCCCTCATAGCGCAGCGACATCGAGAGGCCGTCGATCTTCGGCTCGGCGGAGAAATCGATCTTGTCGTCGTCGAGCTTCAGGAAGCGCACGATCCGGCCGACGAAGTCGCGCAGATCCTCTTCTGCAAAGGCGTTGTCGAGCGACAGCATGGGGACGGCATGCCGCACCTTCTTGAAGCGGCCTGACGGTGCAGCACCGACTTTCTGCGACGGCGAGTCCGCGCTGACGAATTCCGGAAAGCGCTTCTCGATCGCGTTGAAGCGCTGGCGTAGTGCGTCATACTCGGCATCGGTGACGGTGGGCGCGTCGTCCTGGTAGTAGCGTTCGTTATGCCCCTCGATCTCGAGCGCGAGCCGCATGTGCTCGACCTTGGCCTGCGCCTTGGTGAGGTCGGCGACGTCGGGAAGCGGTTTGGATTTTGCTGCTCTGGCCATGGTGCTTGGATACGACGGAGCGGGCGGGAGGGTAAAGGCGGTTACAGTTTCGTACCCCGGACATAACGTTCTGGGTCCCCGCTCGCGCTTGCGCGCGTCCGGGACACGGGGCCTACGCCGTCGCCGCCTTGAGCAGCCGGTCGGCGGCAGCCCTCGCCTCGGCCGTGATCTCGGCGCCGGCGAGCATGCGGGCGATTTCCTCGCGGCGGTGGTCGGCGGCCAGAGCATTGACGCGGGTGGCGACGCGCTTGCCCTTGTCCAGCGCGTCCTTCGAGATCAGCAAATGCTGGTCGGCCCGGGCGGCGACCTGCGGGGCGTGGGTGACGGCCATCACCTGGACCTTGCCGGCGAGCCGCGCCAGACGCCCGCCGATCGCGTCCGCGACCGCGCCGCCGACGCCGGTGTCGATCTCGTCGAATACCAGGGTCGGCGCCGAGCCGCGGTCGGACAGCACGACCTTGAGCGCCAGCAGGAAACGCGAGAGCTCGCCGCCGGAGGCCACCTTCATCATCGGCCCTGGCTTGGTGCCCGGGTTGGTCTGCACCCAGAACTCGACGCGGTCGAACCCTTGCGGACCCGGCGTGGCCTCGTCGGTCTGGACCTGGGTCATGAACTTTGCGCGTTCGAGCTTGAGCGGCGCGAGTTCGGCATTGACGGCCTTGTTGAGCTTTTCGGCCGATTTCTGCCGCGTCATCGACAGCTTCTTGGCGGCGGCGGCATAGCGGGCGTCGGCCTCGATCGCGGCCTGCTCCAGCTTTTTCAGCCGCGAGGCGCCGGCATCGATCAGCACGATTTCCGCGGCATATCTGGCGGCGAGCGCGGCAAGCCCGTCGACCGGCGTCGAATGCTTGCGAGACGCTGCACGCAAGGCGAAGAGCCGCTCCTCGATGCGTTCGAGTTCCGAAGGATCGAAGTCCGTCGCGGCCAAGGCGGCCTGGAGATGCTGGTCGGCCTCTTCCAGCGCGTTGATCGCGATGTCGATCGCCTTCACCGCCGGCTCGACCAGTGCTGGCGAACTGGCGCCGCGGCGCTCCAACCGTCGCACCGCGGCCGACAGAGTCGCGACCGGCGAATGGTGGCCGCCGACCGCTTCCTGCGCTTCGCGCAGGTCGGAGGCGATCTTCTCGCCCTGCATCATGGTCGTGCGGCGGGAAGCCAGCGAGGTCTCCTCGCCGTCCCTGGGCGCGAGCTGCTTCAATTCGTCCGAGGCGTGGCGGAGGTAGTCCGCTTCGCGCGCGGCGCGCTCCATGCCGGCGCGATGTTCCTCCAGCGCGGTGTTGGCGGTGCGACGTGCATCCCAGAGCGCTTCGACGGCCGAGACATCTTTTTCGAGACCGGCGAAGGCGTCGAGCAGGCGGCGGTGGGTGGCGGCGTCGACCAGGGCGCGCTCGTCGTGCTGGCCGTGGATCTCGACCAGGGCGGCGCCGACCGCCTTCAGCGTCTGCACGCTGATCGACTGGTCGTTGATGAAAGCGCGGGTGCGGCCGTCGGCGAACTGAACCCGGCGGAGAATCATCTCGCCGGTATCCTCCAGCCCGTTCTCCGCGAGGATCTTCGCGGCGGGGTGATTTTTGGGGATATCGAACACGGCAGTGACCTGCCCCTGCTCCGCGCCGTGGCGCACGAGGCCGGCGTCGCCGCGGCCGCCGAGCGCCAACGCAAAGGCATCGAGCAGGATGGATTTGCCCGCACCGGTCTCGCCGGTCAAAACCGCGAGGCCCGTTGCGAATTCGATATCGAGCCGTTCGATCAGGACGATGTCACGGATCGACAGACGCGCGAGCATGGAATTCTATTTCCTAGCCGAGGCCCATTTTCTTGAAGGTCTTGCTAATCCAGGACCCCTGATTCTCGCTCGGTTCGAGACCACCGGATTTTACAAGATTATAGGCGTCCTTGTACCAGCGGCTGTCAGGAAAATTGTGCCCGAGCACGGCGGCGGCCGTCTGGGCCTCGCCGACGATGCCGATCGCCATATAGGCCTCGGTCAGGCGGTACAGCGCCTCCTCCACATGGCGGGTGGTCTGGTACTGCGTCACCACGGCCTTGTAGCGGTTGATCGCCGCTGTGTAATCTCGCTTCTGCGCGTAGTAGCGGCCGACATTCATTTCCTTGCCGGCGAGCTGGTCGCGCGCACCCTCGATCTTGGCCTTGGCCGAGGTCGCATATTCGGATGTCGGATATTTGCGCACCACCTCTTCCAGCGAGGCGATCGCCTTCTCGGTGCGGGTCTGGTCGCGGCTGATGTCCGGGATCTGGTCGTAATGCGAGGCGGCGATCAGGTATTGCGCATAGGCCGCATCCGGGCTGCCGGGATGCAGCGTGACGTAGCGGGTGGCCGCGCCGATGCAGCTGTCATAGTCGCCGGCCTGATAGGACGAATAGGCGGACATCAGCAGTGATTTGCGGGCCCAGTCGGAATAAGGATGCTGGCGGTCAACCTCTTCGAACTTCTTGTTCGCCGCCTTCATGTCCTTCTTCTCGTTCATGAGGTACAGGCCCTCATTGTAGATCTTGTCGGCGGGCTCCTCGACGAAGGTGTCGTCCTTGGCGGTGAACTTGTCCCAAAGCGCGCCGGTGCCGCAGCCGCCCAGCGGCAGCGCGAGTACGAAGAAGGTAGCAGCCTTGAGCGATCCACGGACTCGAGACGAGACCTGGAGATATCCGCGCGTCATACGCTGTGCCGACATGAGTATTGCCCTGACGCCCTATGGTGCGGTGTCCGCCAGCCCATGAACCGCGTCATGGGCGCGAAAAGTAGCCGTGGTGCCTGCCATGCGACTACGCCGGTGTAATCGAAAAACGATCTTGAACCAACCGGATAGGCAGGCATTTCGCCCGGATTAAGGCGACCGCGCCGCAATCCTAGCCGATCTTCGTTACCAGGAGTTTCCCGGGGTCGGCGGGTACAAGTGGCCGCGACGAGAGGTCGGTCAGGACACGTCTCTCTTCAGGAAACGTCCGGCCCGTAGGCCGCGGCGATCCGGCCGCCGACGATGCCACGACCGACTTCGCCCACGGGACGCGCGGTGGTGCGGCGGGCCGCCTCGCCCTCGACCACCCGCCAGGCGGTCCGGTCGGCGAGCAGCGCGGTCAGGACGGCGTGGTTGAGCTTGTGGCCGCCACGGACCGAGCGATAGGCGCCAAGCAGCGGCAGACCGGCCAGCGCAAGGTCGCCGATCACGTCCAACACCTTGTGGCGGGCGCATTCGTCGGCGTAGCGGAGGCCCTCGGTGTTGAGCAGCCGCTCCTCGTCGAACACGACGGTGTTGTCGAAGGAGGCGCCGAGCGCATAGCCGGCGCTCCAGAGCCGCGCGACGTCGCACATCAGACCGAAAGTCCGGGCCCGGCCGACTTCGCGGCGGAAACGTTCCGGGTTGAGGTCGAAGGCGTAGCTCTGCTGGCCGATGACAGGATTGGTGAAGTCGATCTCGACCTCGGCGCGGAACCCGTTGGCGTAGGGCCTGATCTCGCCGAAGGAATCGCCGACCTTGACCGAGATCGGCTTCAAAACCTGAATGAAGCGGCGCTGTGCCGATTGGGTCACAATGCCGGCCTGATCGATCGCTGCAATGAAGGCCGCGGCGCTGCCGTCCATGATCGGCACTTCCGGCCCGTCGATCTCGATAATGGCGTTGTCGACGCCCATGCCCCGCAGCGCAGCAAGTACATGCTCGGCGGTGGAAACCAGCGGGCCGCTGCGATCGCCGAGGACGGTGGCGAAATCGGTCGCGATCACCTGCTCGGCGGTCGCCTGAACTTCGCGGTCACTTCCCTCGAGCCCTGTGCGGACAAAAATAAAACCCGCGTCGACAGAAGCGGGCCCAAGCGTGAGAGTGACGGGAAGACCGGAATGAACGCCGACGCCTGCCACGGAGGCTTGCGCACGAAGCGTTGTTTGCCGGCTAAATTTCATCAGGAACCGCCCCACTACGACCATCGCGACTTATACTGAACCCGACTAACCGGCCAAGGCCGCCCGCGCCGAATCCGTATCCCCAAGTCACGGCAAACCATAGTCACTGCCTCAAACAGCGCCAACTCACGCTTTTTTACCGATTGTTACCCCAAACCTGCCGTATTCGCGCCAAGGCTTAACCAAATTAGAGCGAAGTTCGGGACCGTTATCGGCAGTTTTACTGAACCATCGAATACGTAATTAATGATTTAAAATCAGCTGCTTGGCGACGCAATCCGGATATGTACCGGACAAAAGCAAAGGTCCCGGCAAGCTTCCCGCCGGGACCTTTTTTCGTCTGCCTTATTGTAACAATCCTCAGGTCGCCTGCCGCCGCAGGAAGGCCGGGATATCAAGATGGTCGTCTCCCTGTGGCGCCGGGGCAACAGGCGCGGGACGGCCATGCATGTCCAGGCCCTGCGGCGCGGGACGGCGGGCATACTCGGACACCGGCTCGCTGGACGCGATTTGCTGCGCCACGGTCTTCTGGGACCGGCGATCGGGCAGCGGCGGCATCGCGGGACCGGCGGTACGAGCCGCGATCGGTGCCTCGCTCTCCTCGTCGCGACGGCCTAGGCCGACATTGGCGAGGCGCTGGAGCAGCGACAGGCGGGTCTTCTGCGGGGTCTCTTCTTCAAGCTCGCCGCGGGCCTGGCGAAGCTCGGCCTGGGCCGGCATCGGCAGTTCTTCGATTCGCGGCATCCGCGGTGTGCGGACCGGCGCACGCTCCGCCTGCGGCGGGATGAAGGTTTCCGGCGTCATCTGCTCATGCATGGCCATCGGCGCCTGCTCAGGCTCCGGGAACAGCGTGGGCTTCTGCGCGATCGGGCGCACGGTGACGTCGCCATAGGTCTGCATCGGGGCGGGAGCCTGCGGCACGTCCGCAACGGCGGCAGCGATGGCGGCGAGCGCCGCGCGCTCGACGTTCGCACGCGGAGCCATGGGAGCGGCGGCAAACTGGCCCGGTGCGGCGGCCGGGATCTGCGTTTCCAGCTTCTGGGCGCGCTCGGCCATGCGCTGATTGTCGGCGCGCAGCCGCGCGGTCAGATCGGCGAGGCGGCTCTCGGCAACCGCGGCCGGAGCAGCGGGAGCCTGCTGTGCCTGCGGCGCCGCGTTCGCGACGGGAGCGCTGGTGGCCTGGCTGTTGCGGGCGATCGCGGCCTGTTCGATGCCGGTGGCGACGACCGAGACGCGGATCAGGCCGTCGAGCGCTTCGTCGAAGGTTGCGCCGACGATGATGTTGGCGTCCTGGTCGACTTCCTCGCGGATGCGGGTCGCAGCTTCGTCGACCTCGAACAGGGTGAGATCCTTGCCGCCAGTGATGGAGATGAGGAGGCCCTTGGCGCCCTTCATCGAGCTATCGTCGATCAGCGGGTTGGCGATCGCGGCTTCAGCGGCGGTCAGCGCGCGCTTGTCGCCGGAGGCTTCGCCCGTGCCCATCATCGCCTTGCCCATTTCCTTCATCACCGCTCTCACGTCGGCGAAGTCGAGGTTGATCAGGCCTTCCTTGACCATCAGATCGGTGATGCAGGCAACGCCGGAATAGAGCACCTGGTCGGCCATCGCGAAGGCGTCGGCGAAGGTGGTCTTCTCGTTGGCGACCCGGAACAGGTTCTGGTTCGGGATGATCAGGAGCGTATCGACGACCTTGTGCAGTTCGTTGATGCCCGCTTCCGCAGTGCGCATGCGGCGGCCGCCCTCGAAGTGGAAGGGCTTGGTCACGACGCCGACGGTAAGGATGCCCATCTCGCGGGCGATCTTGGCGATCACGGGAGCCGCACCGGTGCCGGTGCCGCCGCCCATGCCGGCGGTGACGAACACCATGTTGGCGCCCGAGAGATGGTCGCGGAGTTCGTCCATCACCTCTTCGGCCGCGGCCGCGCCGACGACCGGCTGCGAGCCTGCGCCCAATCCTTGCGTCGCCGCCGTGCCCATCTGCACGATGCGCTGCGCCTTCGACATCGTCAGCGCCTGCGCGTCGGTGTTGGCGACGACGAAGTCGACGCCCTGAAGGCCCGCCGTGATCATGTTGTTGACGGCGTTACCACCGGCGCCGCCGACGCCGAACACGGTGATGCGGGGCTTCAGTTCGTGAATATCAGGAGCATTGATGCTGATGGTCATGTTTGCCTCTCGATCACGCGCGCGTGGGTTCGCCCCGGCCGACGGCCGCGGGAGTTGGTGAAATTCGAAGATTGCGGAACCGGTTCATCAGAAGCCCTCGCGTAGCCATCGTCCGACCTTTCCAAAATAACCGCCCGTCCCTGTCTTGACCTGCTGCCGCGTATGCCGCGGTTCGACATGTTCCTGGTGAACATATTGCGGGTAGACGAGAAGTCCGGCGGGCACCGCGAACGCGGCGTTCTTCGCCTCGTTGGGCAGCCGGCCGAAACCGAGCGGACGTCCGACCCGCACGGGCCGGCCGAGAATCTGCGTTCCGAGTTCGACGAGGCCCGTGAGCTGCGAGGCCCCGCCGGAGAGCACGACGCGGCCGTTGGGCTCCGAGGCGAAGGGCGAATCCTTCAGCTTGTCCCGAACCATTTCGAAGACTTCCTCGGCACGGTGCTTGACGATATTGGCGATGGTAGCGCGGGAGACGATCTGCGGCAGATCCTGTTCGTCACCGGCTGTCGGTACAGACATCAGCTCACGCGAGTCCGATCCGCCGGTGATGACGGTCCCGTATAACGTCTTGATTCGCTCGGCATCGGCAATGGTCGCGGAGAGTCCGCGCGCCAGATCCATCGTGATATGTTGCCCGCCGACCGCAAAACCCGCGGCATGCACGAACCGGCCGCCGGAATAGACCGCGATCGTTGTCGTGCCCGCGCCCATCTCGACGACGGCCGCGCCCAGATCGGCCTCGTCGTCGGTCAGCACCGACAGGCCGGCCACATAGGGGCTCGCCGCCATGGCTTCGACGTTGATGTGGCAGCGTTCGACCGCCAGCATCAGGTTGCGCGCCACGGTGGCGTCGCAGGTGACGACGTTCATGTCGACGCCGAACTGATGCGCGACCATGCCGCGGGGATCGCGGATGCCTTTGACGCCGTCGAGCGTGTAGCCGACCGGCAGCGCGTGCAGCACCGTGCGGCCTTCGCCGGTGGCGTGGCGCATGCCGGTGGAGGTCACACGGCTGACATCGGCCGGCGTCACGGCGCCACCGCGGATGTCGGCCGCAGCTTCGACCAGTTGGCCGGAGAGCCGGCCGCCGGAGACCGACAGCAACACGGACTCGACACGCACCTTGGCCATTTTCTCCGCAAGCCCGACGGCCTGGCGCACCGCCTGCTCGCATTCGCCTAGATCGACCACCGCGCCGGCCTTCATGCCGCGCGACTGGATCTGGCTGTAACCGATCAGTTCCACCGCATGGGTCCGATCGCGCAGGGCTTCGCTCGGCGCCGACGGCCTCAGCCGCGCGATCATGCAGGCGATCTTGCTGGTGCCGATGTCGAGGCAGGCGACGAGGCCGCTGCGCTTGTGCGACATCGGGCGTGTCTTCGGCGTCTGGGTGCGATCAAGACCGGTCATGCGGCGTCCCCGGTCTTTTTCTTCTTCTTGTCCTTGAACAAATCTTCGCGCGCTTTGGCGGCGTCCTCGGACAGCTGCACCACAAGCCGATCGGACAGGCGCAGGTCGACGGCGACGATGTCGCGGGAGAACAGCCTGTCCTCCTTGTCGAGCCTGGACAGCATCGCAAGCGCGTTGCCGACGTCCTGCTCGGGCAGTCGGATATCGAGGCCATCCTTGAGCCTCAGGTTCCAGCGCCGCTCGCCGACGAAGATCGCGGCCTTGGTGATCGAATTGACTCGCGGATAGCGCGCCAGCAGCGCGAGGAAATCGCGGGCCTGCGTATCGGCGCCCTTGCCGACCACGAGCGGCAGCGACAGGAACCGGCGCGAGACATAGGGCTCGAGCACGGCGCCGTCATCGGCGATGACGGAAAGCCGGCCGGCCTCCTGCCACAGCGCGAACGCCTTGCGCTCGGTGAGCTCGATCATGAGCTGGCCCGGATAGAGCTTCAGCACGGTCGCATCCGCGATCCAGGGATTGCCCTTGAGCTTGTCGCGCACGGCGTCGGCGTCGAGGAACAGCAGCGATGAGCGGCCGCTGACGCCGCCGATCGCCAGAATCTCATCCTGGCTGAGCTGCTTGCGGCCGTTGATCACGACGGAGGTGATGCGGAAGCCCGCGGAATTGGCCAGCGCGTTGCGGGTGTCGTTGACCGCGGTGATGAAATCCTGGAGATGGCCGCCCTTGACGATACCGAAGCCGCAGCTTCCGATCAGGAGCAGCACCGTCATGCTGATCCCGACCCGGCGCGGCATAAAGCGCTCGACCAGCGCGACCACGCGCGGCGGCGGCTCGCGCTCGACGACGGCTTTGGCCTTGGTCTTGTCCCTGGCGGCCGCGCGGGCGCCGTGAAGTCTTTCCTCGCGCTTGTCCTGCACCCACTCGCGCAGAAGCACGACCGCTCCGATAGCGGCCGCCTTCAGGTCAGCTTGGGGCCTCAGCGATCTGAAAAGCGACCGAGTGAGGCTTCCTGCTCCATCCATTGCACGAGCTCGTCAACAGTTTGCCCGCGACATCGCGCGGGTCCTGGCGAATATGACGTCTCGGACTTGCCGGGCCGGGTGCTGGTCTTCAGCAGAAGAAAACCTCTCCCCTTCAGAGCGTTCGCTGGAGGTGACAACACCCGCAACGGTCCACGCGCCGGCAGCCAAAGCGTCATATGCGCCGCCAGCGTTAACCTTCGGACGTCCTGGTAAACAAAAGGTAAAGTTCGTTAACGGCGAGAGCTTTTTGCCCAGGCCGGTGAGGCATTTATGCCGCAATGTCCGGCATTTTACCGGTTTTGGGTTCCAAAACCGGCCGTTTCGCCACTTCGGCCGTTAACCAATCCTAATTATTTTCGCACACCGGGCACGGCGAGCTCGACCAGGCCGCGCAGGAAGTCGACGAATTCGATGCCCTCGGCCTTCAGCGCCTTGGGATAGAGCGATGACTTGGTCAGGCCCGGCAGCGTATTGGTTTCGAGATAGACCAGGCCCTTGTCCGAGACGATGAAGTCCGAACGGGAATAGCCGGTACAGGACATCGCCCGGTGCGCCAGCATCGATTGCTGCTTCAGCGCGGCGGTGATCTCCGCCGTGAAACGGCCGGGGCAGATCTCCTGGGTCGACTTCAGGAGATATTTCGCGGCGTAGTCGAAACTGCCCTCGCCCGGAATGATCTCGATCGGCGGCAGCGCGATGATCGAGCCGTCCGGCCGCTCCAGCACGCCGCAGGTCGCCTCGACGCCGGCGATGTAGGGTTCGATCACGTATTCTTCGTGCTTCGCCGCGTTGCGGACGGCGACGAGATCCTGCTTGGCGTTGACGAAGATCAGGCCGTAGCTCGAGCCATCCTTCGCGGGCTTTGCGATCAGCCGGCCGTATTCGGCGAACGCCTCGTCGATCTCGTCCAGCGCAACGTTGGCCGGCGGCGTCACGCCGCCGAGCGCGGCGAAATGCTTGGCCGCGATCTTGTCGAAGGCAAGATGCGAGGATGCCGAGCCCGAGCCGGTGAAAGGCACGCCGCGCGCTTCGCACATCACCTGCAATTCGCCGTTCTCGGCACGCCCGCCATGCAGGCCGAGCACCAGCACGCGACCTTCGGCCTTGGCCTGGTCGAGCGCCTGCGCCAGCGGAATGCCTGATGTACCCGGCTTGAACTCGTCCTCGAACGGGCGGGCATGTTCGAGCAGCTGCTTGGACTGCACGACATGCACCTTGTCCTCGACGTCCCACCACCAGAGATCGGCCTCGGGCAGCGCCTGATGCAGCGCCTGGGCTGACGCGACCGAAACCAGACGTTCGCGGTTGGAGCCGCCGAAGAGGATGGTGATGCGCATGTTCTCTCGTCGCTTGTCCAAATTAGCCGGGAATTCCGATCCGCTTGATTTCCCAGTGTAGCTCAATTCCGGAATTTGCCTTCACCCGTTCACGCACGGTCTCGCCCAGCGTCTCGATGTCGTGCGCGGTGGCGTCACCCGTGTTGATCAGGAAATTGCAGTGCATCTCGGAGACCTTAGCCCCGCCGACGCGCAAACCGCGGCAACCGGCGGCATCGACCAGCTTCCAGGCGGAATGGCCTTGCGGATTCTTGAAGGTCGAACCGCCGGTCTTTTCGCGGATCGGTTGCGCGGTCTCGCGGTGGGTCTGCACCTCCGCCATGCGCGCGCGGATCGCCTCGGCATCCCTGATCTCGCCGCGGAAACCCGCGGAGGTGAAGATGATGGAGGGATCGACGCCGCTGTTGCGGTAGACGAACTTCATGTCGGCATTGGAGAAGACGTGCTTCGTGCCGTCGCGCCCGACGCCTCGCGCCTCGATCAACACGTCCTTGGTCTCACCGCCATTGGCGCCCGCATTCATGCGCAGCGCTCCGCCGATCGTGCCGGGAATGCCGAAGTAGAATTCGAGCCCGCCGATATTGGCGGAAGCGGCGACTTCCGCCACGCGCTTGTCGAGCGCGGCGGCTCCAGCTGTGACGACATCGCCACTCGCGCTCGCCTCGCCAAAGGCACGCGGCGCCAGCCGGATCACCACGCCCGCTATGCCGCCGTCGCGCACGATCAGGTTGGAGCCGACGCCGACGACGTAGACGGGAATGTCGCTTGCGAGATGCGCGAGAAAATAAGCGAGGTCGTCCTCGTCCGCCGGCGTGAACAGCACCTGCGCGGGACCGCCGACGCGAAACCAGGTGAGCTCGGCGAGCGACTGGTTCGCGAGCAGCCGGCCGCGCAGCTCAGGCATCGCGGCTTTGAGAGCGGGGGTGATGTCGGGAAAGCTCACTGCCCTACCCCAGCGCCTTCAATTCGCCGGGGAGCGCATACGCCCATTGCGTGATGTTGCCGGCGCCCAGGCACACCACGAGATCGCCCGGCTTTGCGATTGCCTTGATGATGCCCGCAAGCTCCGGCGCCGCCGGCAGCGGAATCACCTCGCGGTGGCCGTGCGCGCGAAGGCCTGAGACGAAATGGTCGCGGTCGATGCCTTCGATCGGCGTCTCGCCTGCGGCATAGACCTCGGCGACGATCACCGCATCCGCATCATTGAAGCAGGTGCAGAATTCCTCGAACAGCGACTCCAGGCGGGTGTAGCGATGCGGCTGCACCACGGCGACGACCTTGCCGTTGGTGGACTCCCGCGCGGCCTTCAGCACCGCGGCGATCTCGACCGGATGATGGCCGTAATCGTCGATCACGGTGACACCGTTCCACTCGCCGGTCTTGGTGAAGCGGCGCTTGACGCCGCCGAAGCCGGCGATCGCCTTGCGGATCGCCTCGTCCGACACCCCGAGCTCGCGCGCGACCGCAATCGCGGCCGTCGCGTTGGAGGCGTTGTGGCGTCCCGGCATCGGCAGCATGAGATCGGCGATCTCGTGCACGCGGCCGGTCTTGCGATCGCGGAACGCGACCTTGAACTTCGATCCGCCGCCCATCGGGGTCAGATCGAGGAAACGCACGTCGGCCTGCGGATTCTCGCCATAGGTGATGATGCGGCGGTCCTCGATCTTGCCGACCAGCGTTTGCACCACGGGATGGTCGATGCACATCACGGCAAAGCCGTAGAACGGCAGGTTCTCGACGAAGTTTCGGAACGCGTCCTGCACGGCCTCGAAGGTCTTGAAGTGATCGAGATGCTCGGGATCGACATTGGTGACGATCGCGACCTCGGTCGGCAGCTTCAGGAATGTGCCGTCGCTCTCGTCGGCTTCGACCACCATCCAGTCGCCCGCACCGAGACGCGCGTTGGAGCCGTAGGCGTTGATGATGCCGCCGTTGATCACGGTGGGATCGAGGCCACCGGCGTCGAGCAGCGTCGCGACCATCGTGGTCGTCGTGGTCTTGCCGTGGGTGCCGGCGATGGCGACACAGCTCTTCAGCCGCATCAGCTCGGCCAGCATCTCGGCGCGGCGCACCACGGGGATGCGCCGTTCGCGCGCCGCCATCAGTTCCGGATTGTCGCGCTTGATCGCGGTGGAGACCACGACGACCTCGGCGCCGTCGACGTTCTCCGCCTTGTGGCCGACCGAGACCTTCGCGCCGTTCTTGCGCAGACGGTCGAGATTGTAATTGTCGGACGCGTCCGAGCCCTGCACGGAATAGCCGAGATTGAGCAGCACTTCGGCGATGCCGCTCATGCCGATCCCGCCGATCCCGACGAAGTGGATGGGTCCGATCTCGCGCGGCAGTCTCATGCGTTGTTCCCTGACCTTGCCGCCCTGCAAGAGCGGCTCTGGCGATGGTCACGGCCAAATCAGCCGCGGGCCTTTCCTACTGGATGCCCCGCTTTAGAAGGCGAAGACAAGGGCTTTTTCGCGTCAGATTCCCGCAACTTTGACCACAAGATCCGCCAGCCGCTCGGCCGCGTCGAGCCGGCCGGCGCTGCGGGCGGCCTCGGCCATGGCGGCAAGACGCGCGGGCTCGGCGGCAAAGGCGGAGATCTCGGCGGCGAGGCGATCGGAGGAAAACTCGGTCTGCAGGATGCGGATCGCGCCATCGACCTTGGCCAGCACGCCGGCATTGGCGAACTGGTCCTGGTCGATCGCGCCGGGCAGCGGCACGAGGATCGAGGGCCGCCCGATCGCGGCGAGTTCGGCCACGGTGCCGGCACCGGAGCGCGACACCACCAGATGGTTGGAGGCGAGCCTTGCCGGCAGATCTGTGAAGAACGGCGCAAGCTCGGCATTGATCTTGAGCTTGTCGTAGACCGCGCGCACGCGCGCCATGTCCTCGTCGCGCACCTGCTGGGTGAGAACGAGCCGGCTCCACAACGCAGGCTCGAGGCGCTCGATCGCGCCGGGCACGATGTCGGCCATGATGCGTGCACCCTGGCTGCCGCCGACGACGAGCAGGCGCAGCGGGCCGTTCACTTCAGGCGCAGCATATGGCACGTCGGCTGCGGCGAGGATTGCCGGTCGCATCGGCGTTCCGACGGTCGTGGTCTTGCCGGATAGCGCCCGATCGCGGTCGAGCACGCCGGGCAACGACGTCGCGATGGCGCGGACGCGGCTCGACAGGAACCGGTTGGCGCGGCCGAGCACCGCATTGGCGTCATGGATGATGCCGGGCACGCCGGCGAATTTTGCCGCGACCAGCGGCGGCAGCGTCGGATAGCCGCCGAAGCCGACGACGGCGACCGGCTTCAATCGCTTGATCAGGCTGTAAGCGGACAGCGTGCCGGCGGCGAGCGTCAGGCCGGCATAGGCGAGCTGCAGCGGATTGCGGCCGCGCGCGGTCTCGCTCGATACGACGTCGATCATGTCCTTGGTGAACAGCCCGCTGTAGCGCAGCGCGCGCTCGTCGGTAACGAGGCGGACACGGAAGCCGCGCCGGATCAATTCGACGCCGAGCGCCTCGGCCGGAAACAGATGGCCGCCGGTGCCGCCCGCGGCGAGAAGAATCAGGGGGGATTTGTCCATGGCGGGGAGTTTTACAGGGACTTTTTCGTCATTGCGAGCCGGCGCTCGTGCCCCGGGCGCAGCGCAGCGCGCCGCCCTTCGGCGCAGTGCGCTGCTGAACCGGGGCCCATGATTGCGGCATTCTGGGTCCCGGCTCTGCGCTCCGCTTCGCTGCGCTTGTCCGGGACACGCAAATCACGCGTAGCTGCGCATCGCCTCGGCGTGGCCGCTTGCCTCGACCTCCGTGCGCGAGCGTAGCCGCGTCAGCGCCAGCATCATGCCGACGCCATAGGCCAGCGACACGATCGAGGAGCCGCCATAGGAGATGAACGGCAGCGTCATGCCCTTGGCGGGGATGAGCTGGAGGTTGACCGACATGTTAATCGCCGCCTGCACGCCGAACAGGATCGCGAGACCCGAGGCCGCAAAGCGCGAGAACATGTCCTCGTTGGCATAGGCGCGCGACAACGTGCGGATGACGACGAAGGCGAACAGCGCCAGCATCGCGAGGCACAGGATGATGCCGAACTCTTCGGCAGCGACCGCGAACACGAAATCTGTGTGGCTGTCCGGCAGGCTGCGCTTGGCGATGCCCTCGCCCGGTCCGAGTCCAAACCAGCCGCCGTTGTAGAAGGCTTCCATCGCGGTATCGACCTGGAAGGTGTCGCCGGAGGCCGGATTCATGAAGCGCTTGATGCGGCCGGCGACGTGGGGGACGAACAGGTAGGCACTGAACAGTCCGGCCGCTCCGAGCCCGGCAAGGCCGAACACCCAGATCATCCGCATGCCCGCGATGAAGAACAGCGAGCCCCACACCATCAGGATCAGCATGGTCTGGCCGAAGTCCGGCTCCATCACCAGGAGCGACACCAGCATCAAGAGCAGTACCAGCGCCATCGAGGTCGCCGGCATTTCCGGACGCTTGGTCGATTCCGCAAACAGCCAGGCCGCGATGACGACAAAGGATGGCTTGGCCACTTCAGAGGCCTGGATATTGACGCCGAGCAGCGTGATCCAGCGCCGCGAGCCCTTGACCTCAGGGCCGATCGCGAGCGTCAGCACGATCAGAATGATGCTGACGGTGAAGATGATCAGCGCGCTGCGGCGGATCGCGCGCGGCGACAGGAAGGAGACCCCGAGCAGCACGATGCAGGACGGCACCAGGAACAGCACGTGACGGCTGAAGAAGTGGAAGGGATCGAGCCCGATGCGGGTCGCAACCGGCGGGCTCGCCGCCAGCGACAGGATCACGCCGGTCAGCATCAGCGCCAGGATGGCGCCCATCAGCGGCTTGTCGACGGTCCACCACCACTCGGAAAAGGGGGTGCGTTCTTCACGGGAGAGCATGGCGGCCGCTTTCGGACAGAGGTCGGTCCATTGGTCGCCGAGGTTGGTTTACGGGGGGTTAAGGAGATCGATGAACTTGTGGAGAGTCTCGTGCCCCGGACGCTGCGCAGCGCCATAAGCGCGTTTACGCGCCTCTTCGACACGCTATGGCGGTGCGCTGCAGAGCCGGGGTCTATGCGGCTTCTCGGCCCCGGCTCTGCGGAGCGTCACTTCGTGCCGCACCGCGTCCGGGACACGGGAGCTCCTACACCACCGGCTTCACACCCGGCAGCGCCTGCACCAATTCGCGGAACCTGGTGCCGCGGATTTCGAAGTTGCGGTACTGATCGAAGGACGCGCAGGCGGGTGACAGCAGGACGACCGCGTCAGTGATGCCCGACATCTCCGCATCGCGCGCGGCATGTTCGAGGGCGACGTCGAGAGTCTGACTGATCTCGTGCGGAACTTGCGTGCCGAGCGTGCCGGAAAACTCCGGTGCGGCCTCGCCGATCAGATAGGCCTTGCGGATGCGCGGGAAGTAGCCGGTGAGCCCAGTGATGCCGCCCGCCTTCGGCTTGCCGCCGGCGATCCAGAAGATATCGCCGAAGGACGACAGCGCATGTGCGGTGGCGTCCGCATTGGTGCCCTTGGAGTCGTTGACGAACAGCACGTTGCCGCGGCGGCCGACCTGCTCCATGCGATGTGCAAGGCCCGGAAAGCTGCGCAGGCCGTTCTGAAGCACATCGAGGCTGATGCCCATCGCGAGCGCGGCGGCTGCGGCGCACGCCGCGTTCTGCGCATTGTGCAGGCCGCGCAGCGAGCCGATGCCACCAAGTCTGGCAACTTCGCTGCGGGCGCCGCCCGAATTGCGCACAATGGTGCCGTGCTCGACATGGATGCCGCTCGCCAACGGGTTCTTGACGGAAATGCGCTCCACCTTCTTGCCTGCGCGATCGAGCCGGTCGGCGATGTCGCGGCAAAACCCGTCGTCGACACCGACGATCGCGGTGCCGCCGCCCTGCACACCGGCAACGAGGCGTTCCTTCACCGCGGCGTAATGCGCGATGGTGCCGTGACGGTCGATATGGTCCTCGCTGACATTGAGCAAAATGCCGACGGAGGGATCGAGCGAGGGCGTGAGATCGATCTGGTAGGACGACATCTCGATGACGTGGACGCGGCCCATGCGCGGCGGCTCCAGCGACAGGATCGCCGTGCCGATATTGCCGCCCATCTGGGTGTCGTAGCCGGCAACTTTCGTCAGGTGTGCGATCAGCGCCGTGGTGGTCGACTTGCCGTTGGTGCCGGTGATGGCGACGAACGGCGCGTCCGGCGCGTTCCGCCGCCGCTCGCGGCAGAACAGCTCGATGTCGCCGATCACCTCGACGCCCACCTCGCGCGCCTTCAGCACGCTCCAATGCGGGACCGGATGTGTCAGCGGCACGCCGGGCGCGAGCACCAGCGCCGCGAAATTCGCCCAAGAGACGTTTCGCAAATCAGCCGTGATGAAGCCCGCCTGCGCGGCCGTGGCGACGTTCTCGGCACTGTCGTCGGCGGCGATCACCTCGGCGCCGCCCGCTTTCAACGCGTGACAGGACGCGAGCCCCGAGCCGCCGAGGCCGAACACTGCGACCGTCTTGCCGGCAAAGGACGTGACGGGGATCATCGACCGGTCACCGCAGCTTCAAGGTCGACAAGCCCGCCAGCGCCAGCATCACCGAGATGATCCAGAAGCGAATCACGATCTGCGGCTCGGTCCAGCCGAGTTGCTCGAAATGGTGATGGATCGGCGCCATCCGGAAGATGCGTTTTCCGGTCATCTTGAACGACACCACCTGCACGATGACGGAGACCGCCTCCAGCACGAACAGGCCGCCGATCACCGCGAGCACGATCTCGTGCTTCACCGCCACCGCGATCGCACCCAGCATGCCGCCGAGCGCAAGTGAGCCGGTGTCGCCCATGAAGATCGAGGCCGGCGGCGCGTTGAACCAGAGGAAGCCGAGGCCGGCGCCCAGCAGCGCGCCGCAGAGCACCGCAAGTTCGCCGGTACCGGCGACATATTTGATCTGGAGATAATCGGCGAACACCGCGTTGCCGGCGAGATAGGCGATCATCGCAAAGCTCGCGGTCGCGATCATCACAGGCACGATGGCAAGGCCGTCGAGACCGTCGGTGAGGTTCACCGCGTTACCGGCGCCGACGATGACAAAGGCACCGAACACGATGAAGAACCAGCCGAAATGCAGCACCGTGTCCTTCAGGAAAGGAATCGTCAGCGCGGTGGACGCGGGATCGCGGTTCAGCCGCACCAGCGCATAGCAGGCGACCAGCGCGATGGCCGCCTCGATCAGCAGGCGAAGCTTGCTGCCGAAGCCGGTCGTGGTCTGCTTGGTCACCTTGAGATAATCGTCATAGAAGCCGACGAAGCCGAAGCCGAGTGTCACTGCCAGCACGATCCAGACGTAGGGGTTGAGCGGATTGGCCCACAACACGGTGCCGACCGTGAGGCCGGACAGGATCATCAGCCCGCCCATGGTGGGCGTGCCTTTCTTGGCGAGATGCGATTGCGGGCCATCGGCCCGGATCGGCTGGCCCTTGCCCTGGCGGAGGCGCAGATGGTCGATGATCCAGGGCCCGAACAGGAACACGAACAGCGCGCCGGTGACGACCGCGCCGCCGGTGCGGAAGGTGATGTAGCGGAAGACGTTCAGGAAGGTGCGAACGGCACCGAAGCCCGGAAATGTGTTGGAGAGCTCGATCAGCCAGTAAAACATTCAGACGGTCCTATGGCGCTTTTCGCACGCGGTCTTGGTCGTGGTTATGGCCGTGTTCTTGGTACTGGCCTCGACGTGCCTCACGCGCATTCGCTGGTCTTCATCATGGGGTCGGGCGACCTCTAAAGAAAACGGACGGTTTCGCGCCGCAAAGGGTGGGATTCGGGAGCAGCGCCTTCCAAGCAGTTTACGCCTTTGCCTGCAAGGCGGCCACTAGGCCCGGCACAAACTTGTTGACCCAGAACATCTTCTTGCTGCCCTTGACAACCACGACATCGCCTGCCCTCAGCAGATTTGCGACCTCGCCCGGCTTCAGCGTGACGGGATCGTCGTGCCAGCCGAGACCCTTGCCGGCCGGGAGCACCTCGAAGAGGTGACGCATCAGGGGCCCGACGCAATAGACGCCGTCGATGCCGTCGAGATGCTTGGCGAGGTCGGTGTGATAGCCCGGCGCGCCGTCGCCCAGTTCCAGCATGTCGCCGAGCACCGCAATGCGGCGGCCGCTTGTCATGTTGCGCGCCTGGAGGCTTTGCAGCGCAGCAGCAACGCTGGCCGGGTTGCCGTTGAAACTGTCGTCGATCACGGTGACGCCGCCGACCGCCTGCTCGACGCCGCGGCCGGTCATGATGCCGACGCGGTCGAGCTTGGTCGCAAGCGTCGCCGCATCGAGGTTGGCCGCACGAATCGAAGCGAGCGCGGCCAGCGCATTCTGCACGCGGTGCGGCGCGCCCGGCGTCAGGCTGAAGGCGATCTCCTTCTTGCCGAGCGCGGCCACGACCTGCCAGCTGTCGCCATGCGGCGCGTGCGCGACCTCGTGCACTTCGGCTTTCTCGCCGAAGCGTGCGACCTTGCCCTTCCAGTCCGGCGCCTTGATCCCGGCGGGCAGCACCAGCACGCCGTCCGAGGACAGACCGAGGGCGATCGACACCTTCTCGCGGCGGATGGCTTCGAGCGAGCCGAGCTTCTCGAGATGCACCGGCTGGACGTTGACGACGAGCGCAACCGTCGGCCGCGTCAGTTCGCTGAGCCGCGCGATCTCGCCGGTCTGGTTCATGCCCATCTCGACGACCCAGAGACTGGCATCGGGCCGCGCATTGCACAGCGTCAGCGGCACGCCCCAGAAATTGTTGAAGCTCGCCGGACTGGCATAGGCGCCGGGATAGGCGGCCAGAAACTCCTTGGTGCTGGTCTTGCCGGCGCTGCCGGTGAGCCCGATGACTGGTCCTTTGAAGCGTGCGCGTGCGGCACGCGCGAGGCCCCAGAGACCGTCGATCAGCGTGTCCTTGACGACGATCTGGGGAATGCGGATGCCGGCGATCTGGTACGGCACGATCATCGCGACCGCGCCGGAAGCTTCCGCCTTGTCCGCGAACTCCCAACCATCACGCGCGCTGGCGAAGGCCGAGATGAAGCCGCCACTCGGCGTGCCACTCAGCGCGACGAACAGGCTGCCCGGTTTCACCAGCCGGCTGTCCTGGGTGACGACATCGATCGGCGTGTCCGGGAATGATCCGGCAGCGCCCAGCGCATGTGCCACTTCAGCCACCGTCCATATTGGCGCGCTCATGGAATCCTCGACGCTAGTGCGGCGGCGACCGCCTCGTGATCGCTGAAGGGCAAAATCTCTCCGCCGACGATCTGCCCGGTCTCGTGTCCCTTGCCGGCGATGAGCAGCGCATCGCCCTCTTCCAATTCCTCGATCGCAATGCGGATCGCCGCGGCGCGGTCGCCGATTTCGCGCGCGCCCTTGGCGGCCGCGAGGATCTCGGCGCGGATGGCCTCCGGCTTCTCGCTGCGCGGATTGTCGTCGGTGACGATGATTCCGTCCGCGTTGTCAGCCGCGATCTCGCCCATGATCGGACGCTTGCCGGCATCGCGGTCGCCGCCGGCGCCGAACACGACGATCAGCCTGCGCCTGGCGTAGGGACGCAACGCCTGCAGCGCCTTCGCCAGCGCATCGGGCTTGTGCGCGTAATCGACAAAGATCGGCGCGCCATTGCGTTCGCCGACGCGCTCCAACCGACCCTTGGCGCCTTCGAGATGCTCCAGGCTTGCAAACACATTTGCGGCGTCGCTGCCGGTGCCGATGGCAAGGCCGGCCGACACCAGCGCGTTCTCGATCTGGAATTCGCCGACCAGCGGCAGCCGGATCGCATAGCGGTTGCCGCGATGCTCGAGCGCGAGCACTTGCGAAAACCCTTCGACTTCGGCACCAGCGAGACGAATGCCCTCGCCTGCCCCGTCGCCGTTGCGACCGACCGCCATCACGCGCAAGCCGCGCGACTTCGCAGCACCGATCGCCTCTGCCGAGCAATCATGATCGGCCGAAATCACCGCCGCGCCTCCAGGCTGAACCAGCTCACGGAACAGGCGCAGCTTGGCCGCGAGGTAATGCGCGACGGTCGGGTGATAATCCATGTGGTCGCGCGAGAGATTGGTGAAGCCGCCGGCGGAAATGCGCACGCCGTCGAGGCGATACTGATCGAGCCCGTGCGAGGACGCCTCGAAAGCGAGATGCGTGACGCCCTCGCGCGCGATCTCGTCGAGCTGCCGGTGCAGCGCGATCGGATCGGGCGTCGTCAGCGAGCCGTAGACGGTGCGCTTCGGCGAGACCAGGCCGATGGTTCCGATGCTGGCGGAGGCATGCCCGAGCCGTTCCCAGATCTGGCGCGTGAACGCCGCGACCGAGGTCTTGCCGCTGGTGCCGGTCACCGCGGCGATGGTCGCGGGCTGCATCGGAAAAAAACTTGCTGCGGCCAACGCCAGCGCACGGCGCGGATTGGCGACAGTGATGAACGGCACCTTGTCAGCCGCCGGCGCATGGTCGCCGATGACCGCCACCGCGCCTGCGGCAATCGCGGCATCGATGAAGCGCGCACCGTCGGTCTTGCTGCCCGCAAGTGCGAAGAAGAGATCGCCCGGCTTGACCACGCGGCTGTCGAGGGCAACGCCGTTCACATCGAGCGCCGCGACAGCGGGCTCGAGTGCGGCATCATTGCCCAGAACATCCTGACCTAGGAGGTCGCGCAGCTTCATGGTCTTCCAGTCGACATGCCGCACCGGAGCGCCGAATCTTCAGGGAAATCCCGACTCAGCGGCGGCAACGGCCCACCAGGTTGATTACTGGGTTGTCCTGGATGCTGCAAGAATAAGGCGCTCGGACGGCGGCAGGTCGAACCGCGGCTCGATGCCCAGAAGCGGCGCGATCCGCTCGATCACCTTGCCGCCGGTCGGCACCGCGTTCCAACCGGAGGTGATGAAACCCTTCGTTTCCGGAATCGCCTGCGGCTCGTCCAGCATGATCAGGATCTGATATTTCGGGTCGTCGCAGGGCATGATCGCGGTGAAGGAGTTGAGCACGCGCTTCTTGGCATAGCGGCCGTTGATGACCTTTTCGGACGTGCCGGTCTTGCCGCCGACGTAGTAACCCTTGACGTCGGCCGTCTTGGCGGTGCCGATTTCGGCATTGAGCCGCATCAGGAACCGCATCTTGTCGCTGGTGTCCTGCTTGATCACGCGTTTCGCCATCGCCGCCGCTTCGGACTCCGTGCGCTTCATGAAGGTCGGCGGAATCAAATAGCCGCCGTTCACCAGCGCGTTGATACCCATCACCGCCTGCAGTGGCGCCACCGACATGCCCTGGCCGAACGCGATGGTGACCGTGTTCAGCTCGCCCCAGCGGCGCGGTATCAGCGGAGCCGCGCTCTCCGGCAGCTCGGTGCGCAGCCGGGTCAACTGGCCCATCTTGGCGAGGAACGCCTTGTGCGCCTCGACGCCCTGGCCGAGCGCGATCCGCGCGGCACCGATGTTGGACGAGAACGTGAACACTTCCTTGGTGTTGATGAAACGTCCGAGCGAATGGCTGTCATGGATGGTGAACTTGCCGTAGTGCAGGTTTCCCCGTGCATCCCACATCGAGTTCAAATTGATCTTGCCGGAATCGAGCGCCATCGCCAGCGTGAACGCCTTGAAGGTCGAGCCCATCTCGTAGACGCCGGTGGTCAGGCGATTGATGCGGTCGGGGTCGTGCGCTTCCTTCGGATTGTTGGGATCGAAGTCCGGAAGGGAGACCATCGCCACGATCTCGCCGGTCTTGACGTTGGAGACGATGCCGGAGGCGGCCTTGGTGTGGTACTTCTCCTTGGCCTTCAGGAGCTCGTCGCGCAGTGCGTGCTCGACGCGCAGATCGACCGAGAGCTCGATCGGCTTTTGCAGCCGGTCGGTGGCAAAGCCCGCGCGGTGGAGATCGGCCAGCCCTTGATTGTCGAGCCACTTCTCCATGCCGGCGATGCCCTGGTTGTCGATGTTGACGAGACCGATGAGGTGGGCGACCTCGTTGCCGGTCGGATAGACGCGCTTGTTCTCGCGCAGGAAACCGATGCCGGGAATGCCGAGCTTGTGGATGTCCTGCTGCTGCTTCGCCGTGATCTCACGCTTGAGCCAGACGAAGCCCTTGCGCGACGACAGGCGCTCGCGAACCTCGACCTCGTCGAGGTCGGGCACGGTGGCGGTCAGGAGTTCGATCGCCTCATCCTTGTCGATGATGCGGCGCGGCTCGCCGAACAGGCTCGACGCTTTGACGTCGGTCGCGAGGATCGCGCCGTTGCGATCGATGATGTCGGGCCGCGCGGTCGCGACCACCTCCTGCGCCGCGGCGCGGCGCGCGCCGTGGGCGTCGGCGCCGATCGCGAACATCACGAGCCGGCCGCCGATCAGGGCGTAGACCGCGACGAAGGCGAGCATCGCCAGGCCGACGCGCGCGCGTGCCTTCGCGGCGCGATCGACGTTGCGCCCATAAAGCAGGCTGCGGATCAGACGCTGCCGCCAGGGCTCAGTCGGCTTTTCTGCAGGTTTGGCCGGGGTCACAGCACTCATTGCTTGTCCTCGGGCTGAGGCACGGAGCCCGTCACCGTGTCGGGATCGCTCGCGGCTTCGATGGTGTTGAGCATGGCGCCGATCGGATCCGGCTCGCCCGGCCTGAACATCCGCGGCGGACGCTCGGGCAGGTTCTTCAGTGCATCGTACTGCGTGCCGTTGACCGGCTTGAGCTGCAGATGCCGATCCGACAGGCCTTGCAGGCGCAGGGGCGCGTCGAGCTTGGCCCATTCGGAGCGGAGCGCCGCGATGGCGTCGCGCTGCTCGCGAATTTCGGCATGCAGCCGCAGCACCTTTTCGGTGCGCGCCGTGGAGTCCATCTTGATCCGGTAGACATAGGCCGCCGCAAAGACCAGCGCGCCGATGACGAGGAGGTGGATGAAGCGCATGCGCTAGCCGCCTCTCATGACGTCGGAGAGTTTTGGCCAGGGCGATTGCTCGCCATCGTCATGCGCAGGCGCCGAGGTGCGCTCGGCGGCGCGCAGTTTTGCAGACCGCGCGCGCGGGTTCTGCGCGACCTCGTCTTCGCCTGCGATCACCGGCCGCCGTGTCAAAAGCTGGAAGCTGGGCACAGCCTGCGACACTTCCGGCAGATGCCGTGAGCCGCCACCGGTCTTGCTACGCTCGGTGAGAAAATTCTTGACGATGCGGTCTTCCAGCGAATGGAACGAGACGACCACGAGGCGACCGCCGGGCTTGAGCACACGCTCCGCCGCGGCAAGCGCGGTCTGAAGCTCTTCGAGCTCTTCGTTGACGAAGATGCGCAGGGCCTGGAACGTCCGCGTCGCCGGGTGAATATCGCCGGGCTTGGAACGAACCACCCTGCCGACGAGATCGGCGAGCGCGCGCGTGGTCGTGAACGGCGTCTCCTGCCGGTCCGCGACGATGGCGCGGGCAACGCGGCGCGAATGCCGCTCTTCGCCGAGGAGATAAATGATGTCGGCGAGATCGCCTTCGGAGGCACGCGCCACGACGTCGGCTGCGGTCGGTCCCGCCTGCCCCATCCGCATGTCGAGCGGACCGTCGAGACGGAAGGAGAAGCCGCGGCCGGCCTGGTCGAGCTGCATCGAGGATACCCCGACGTCCATCACGACGCCGTCGACGCCATCGACGCCTTGAGCCGCGCAGACCTCAGCGAGGTTGGAGAAGCGATCTTCAACGAGCGTCAGCCGGCCCGCGGAGCGTTCGACCAGCTCGGCGCCGCCTGCGATTGCGGTGCGGTCGCGGTCGATCGCGATCAGGCGGGTTCCCGGCACGTCGAGAATCGCGCGGCTGTAGCCGCCGGCACCGAAGGTCGCGTCGACATAAAGGCCGCCTTCGCGCGGGGCGAGGTGGTCGACAGCCTCGCGGCCAAGAACGGGGATGTGCGGAGCCGAGTTCATGCGCCAAGCCTGCCGGGCGCCCCGCCGGACGTCCATGCGAGATCGGGGACGAACAAGCTCATAACGCCTCGCATGATTCCGCGTCGCGGCGGTTCCACGACCCGACCCCCGTCCAGCATGGTTACCGAGCCCGGTGACCCTGAGCCGCCAACCCAGTGTTCCCAGTGGAATTTGTCGGGCAGCCATGGGATTTCAAGCCAAAATACGCTTTGGCCGCCTCCGGACACGGGTCGGCTCTTCATCTCTCAGTAACGGCCCTTAGCGTTAAGAAAGCGTTGATCGGCTCGTGACAAGTCGAAAAGCTGACGCGACGGTGATGCTGCATCCACACACATGCGCCAAAATGCACCCGTTAACCCCGTCTCCCGATTGCGCACGGTGGAGGGTAAAGAAATAGTAAAGAGAAGGGCTTGGCCCACTCTCTGTCTGTCTCGAGCTGTTTATGTCGTCCGGTTCGTCCACGCCGTCTGGATCTGATTCGAAGCGTCAACGCGTTCTCCCGGTTCCCAAGGCCGCGGCGAACATGCGGACGTTCGAGCCGGATTCCTCGATCGTCTCCGACATCATCCCCTCACCGAACCATGGCGACCGCAACAAGGGCCGGCAGCCCGATATGATCGTGCTGCACTACACCGGCATGCCCGACGTCGAAGGTGCATTGGCGCGGCTCTGCTCCGCGGGCACCGAGGTGTCGGCGCACTATGTCGTGCTGGAAGACGGCCGTATCGTGCAATGTGTGCCGGAGGCCAGGCGCGCCTGGCATGCCGGCGTTTCGTCCTGGGGCGGCCAGGATGACATCAACTCCTGCTCGATCGGGATCGAGATCGTCAATCGCGGCCACGACTGGGGCTATCCGGAATACCCGCTGCGCCAGATCGCCGCCGTGATCGCGCTGTGCCGCGGCATCATGCTCCGCCGCAAGGTGCCCGCGCACCGGGTGCTCGGCCATTCCGACGTCGCGCCCGCGCGCAAGAAGGATCCCGGCGAAAAATTTCCGTGGCATTCGCTGGCCAATTCAGGCGTCGGCCACTGGGTCACGCCCGCGCCGGTGGTGCGCGGCGAGAGCCTGATGCTCGGCACCATCAGCGACGAGGTGTTGAGCCTGCAGCAGGCGCTCGCCAGATACGGCTACGGCGTTCCCCTGACCGGCAAATACGACGCCGGGACGATGGAAGTCGTCACCGCGTTTCAGCGGCACTTCCGGCCGGCGCGACTGGATGGAGTCGCGGATCACTCCACCCTGTCGACCTTGCAGGCGCTGTTGGGGAGTCTCCCTCAGGAGGCAACGACCATCGCGACGAAGTGAGGGCGACTGCCACACACGCCGTCATTGCGAGCGAAGCGAAGCAATCCAGACTGCCTCCGCGGAAGCAATCTGGATTGCTTCGTCGCAAGTGCTCCTCGCAATGACGGAGTATGAGGCAACAACTACTCCATCTCCCTCACTCTTCGCGCATAGAGCCGTCGCAGCGGCTCGAGCTGCGTCGCCTCCGTCGCCGTAGCATACGCCTCCATCGCCTCCTCCTTCCGACCGAGCCGCCGCAACAGATCCGCCCGCACCGCCGGCAGCAGCTCGTAACCATCGAGCCCGCCGCGGGCGGCGATCGCATCCACCAGATCGAGCGCGCGTGCCGGCCCGTCGACCATCGACACCGCCGCCGCGTGATTCAGTTCAACCACCGGCGACGGGTTGATGCGTAGCAGGACCTCGTAGAGCCCGGCAATCTGCGGCCAGTCGGTCTGCTCATAGCTCGGCGCACGCGCATGCAGTGCGGCGATCGCGGCTTGTACTGCATAGGGCTGCGGCCGGCCGGGCACGCGTAGCGCGTCGTCCACCATACGCAGGCCCTCCTCGATCTGTGCACGGTCCCACCGCGAGCGGTCCTGCTCTTCCAGCAGCACGATATCGCCGGCGGCGGTCTCACGCCCGGCGCGGCGCGCATCGTGCAGCAGCATCAGCGCCAGCAGGCCCTTGATGCCGGTCCGATCGGGTAGCAGACGGTCGAGCAAACGGCCGAGCCTGATAGCCTCGGCCGCGAGATCGGGCCGCATCAAATCCGCACCCGACGTCGCCACATAGCCTTCGGTGAACACGAGATAGATCACGGCGAGTACACCGTCGAGCCGCGGCACCAGCGTGTCGCGCTCGGGCACCTCATAGGGAATGCCGGCGAGCCTGATCTTCTGCTTGGCGCGGACGAGACGCTGGGCCATCGCCTCCTCACTGACAAGGAAGGCGCGCGCGACCTGCGCGGTGGAGAGCCCGCAGACGGTGCGCAGCGTCAGCGCGACCTGGACCTCGGGCGCGAACGCGGGATGGCAGCAGGTGAAGATCAGCCGCAGCATGTCGTCGTCGAGCATCGCCGACGGCTCGTCGGTCGCCTGCGCATTGAGCTCGAGCTCGTGCACAAGTGCCTGCTGCTTGCCGCGGAAGACGGCCTGCCGGCGAATCCGGTCGATCACCTTGTGCTTGGCGACATTGACCAACCAGGCGCGCGGGTTGTCGGGAAACTCGCCCGCCGGCCAGTGCTCCAGCGCAACCGCGAAGGCGTCCTGGAGCGCATCCTCGGCGAGATCGAAATCGCCGACGAGGCGGATCAGCGTGGCCAGCGCCCGCACCGCCTCGTCGCGGAAGATCTTATCGATCTCGGACAGTGTCATGCGCCGATGCGCGGCTGCGCCATCACTTGTCGTAGACCCAGATCGGCCGCACCTCGATCGAACCGATGCGCGCCGACGGAATCCGGGACGCGATCTCGATCGCAGTATCGAGATCCTTGGCCTCCACGAGATAATAGCCGCCGAGTTGCTCGCGCGTTTCGGCAAACGGGCCGTCGGTCGTCAGCGTCTTGCCGTCGCGCACGCGGACCGTCGTCGCGGTCGTCGTCGGCTGCAACCGGTCGCCGGCCTTGAAATTGCCGCTCTGGATGATGCCTTGCGTGAAGGCCTGGTATTCGCTCATCATCTTCTGGGCCGTGGCAGCGTCGTTCTTCGCGTATTCGACCTCGTTCTGGTAGATCATCAGCAGATACTGCATCGCTTCACTCCTGTGTGTTCGGGGGATCACCGACATCCAGTCGAACGGGGCACGCACCAAACGACATGTTCAGGATAAATTATCTGAAGGTCGCGTGCGCGGCGATATCGGCTTGACGGAACCGTCGCAAATGCTCCATGCGTAAGCCGTCAGTCGGCCGGACGGCCGCTCCGGCAAGTGCCGAAAGGCCGCCGGGGAGGAAAGTCCGGGCTCCCTTGACATACGGTGCCGGATAACGTCCGGCGGGGGCGACCCCAGGGAAAGTGCCACAGAGAACGAACCGCCCGCCTTCGCCCCTAACGGGGCTATGGCGTGACAAGCCCGCAAGGCTCGCCACGCCGAAGCAGCGCAAGCTGCATAGGCAGGTAAGGGTGAAAAGGTGCGGTAAGAGCGCACCGCGGCTCCGGCAACGGCGCCGGCATGGTAAACCCCACCGGGAGCAAAACCGAATAGGGACGGCGTAGCGGGCTGTTCGCGAAAGCGATAACGCCGCGGGGCGATGTCAGGCCCGCCGTCCGGGTAGGTTGCTCGAGGCCATGTGCAAACATGGTCCCAGAGGAATGGCCGTCACGTATCGTTCGCGCAAGCGGACGATGCCTTACAGAACCCGGCTTACAGGCCGGCTGATATTCTAAAGCGTTTTCGAGAAGAAAACGTGTCTACCAAGAAGTGACGAGGGGTTCGATGCTGACCGCATCGGGCCCCTCACCATTTTGGGGCTCGCTATCCGACGATCTCTTGCAACACCGCCATCAGCGCCTCTGGCGCCGTGACGTTCGGTGTAGCGGCCAGTCTTGCGATGTAAACGTTACGGCCTCCAGGCCGCGCGCGCGTCCGCTTTCACGAAGACGGGTGCAAGCTGACCGGCCTCGCGCCGCAGTTTGCCCGGCTCAAAACCGTGCATGCCGATCTGCCATTGCAGCCCGACGATGGCGCCCTTGGTCGGTTGCAGCAGCGCGAGCGAGGCGAACAGCGTCACCGGCAGCCACACCGCCAGTTGCAACCAGACTGCCGGCGCGTAGGCGGTCTCGACCGCGAGGATCGCCGGGACCACGAGATGGCCGACGACGACCATCACGAGATAGGCCGGAAAATCATCGGCGCGCTGGTGAAACAGCTCCTCGCCGCAATGGTCGCAGGCGTCAGCCACTTTCAGGAAACGGCCGAACGCATGCCCTTCGCCGCAATTCGGGCACTTGCCGCAGAAACCGCGCCACATCGCTTTCGTAAGAGAGACTGAACCGGTTGCCATGACAGCACCTCTTCCTTTTCGCTGATCCATACAATACTATCTTGTATCCATACATTCAAAGGATATGGGCTCAAATTGCATGGATTGGACCCCTACAATCTCGGAGCTGAATGGCCCGCGTTATCAACGCATCGTCGATACCATGGAGGCCGACATCGCCGCGGGCCGCCTCGTACGCGGGCAGCAACTCCCGACGCAGCGCGCCCTCGCAAAAGCGCTCGGCATTGACCTCACCACGGTGACGCGCGCCTACACCGAGGCGCGGCGCCGCGGTATCATGGAAGCCCGGGTCGGTCAGGGCTCGTTCGTGTCGGAGACCAGCGTGCGCCGCGCGGTCGATCTGCCGCATCCCGTCGCGATCGACCTCTCGATGAACGTGCCGCCGCATCCGCTCGAAGCGCAGCTGGACGAGCGAATCATCGCAGGGCTCGAGGCCATCCGCGCGCAATCGGGCCTGACCGCGCATCTCAACTACCAGCCGCCCGGCGGCAGCGCACATGAGCGCGCGGTCGCAACGCGCTGGATGCGCGCACGCGTTCCGCACGCGCATGCCGACAAGCTTGTGATCTTTCCCGGTACGCAGACGATCCTGTTCAACCTGCTCGCCCATCTCGCCAGGCCCGGCGACGTGGTGCTGACGGAGGCCCTCACCTTCCCCGGCATCAAGGCCGCCGCGGCGCGGCTCGGCGTCAAGCTCGTCGGCGTCGCCATGGATGACGGCGGCGTCCTGCCTGACGCGCTGGCGAAAGCGTGTCGCACGCATAAGCCGAAAGCGGTCTACCTCATTCCGACGCTGCACAACCCAACCACCGCGACGCTTCTCCCCGAGCGCCGCAGCGCCATCGCAAGGATCATCAGCGATGCCGATACGATGCTGATCGAGGATGACGCCTACGGTCTGCTCGACCGCTCCGCATTGCCGATCGCCAATCTCATTCCGGAGCGGACATATCTGGCGACCACGCTGTCAAAGTGCATCGCGCCGGCGCTACGGGTAGCCTATCTGGTGACGCCCGACGAGAGCTCCCAGCAGGAGATGCGCAACTATTTGCAGGCGACCGTGCAGATGCCGGCGCCGCTTATGGTCGCGCTGATGACGCATTGGATCGAGACCGGCATCGCCGATCGCATCATCACCGCCATTCGCAGCGAGGCCATCGGACGCCAGCAGCTTGCGCAACGGACACTGAAGGGTCTTCAATTTCTGGCCAAGGCCGCAGCTCATCATCTATGGCTGCGGCTGCCGGAGGGCCGCCCCGACGTCGCGGCGCATCTATTGCGAAATGGACTCGCAGTCGTCGCCGGCGAGGCTTTCACCGTCGACGGGACCGCACCACACGCGGCGCGCGTCTCGCTTGGCGCAGCGCGCAACAGAGCAGAATTGACCGAAGCGCTGCGCATCCTGGTCGGCGCGCTGCACAGGCCCGCCGACACCAGGCAGATCGTCTAGCAATACTTATCGATGCTGGCGGCGATGGTGGTGGGAGCGAACAGCCGGCGCGACGGGGGACGGATAGGCCGCATAGGCCTCGCTCGGCGCAACGGTCTCGCCGCGGGCCCCGCGCGCGGCGGGCGTGAGCTGGCCGCCATTCAGAACATCGCGGTCCGGATGGGCAGCCTGATAGGCCGCAGGCTCGGAAAACTGCGCCTGCGCCATTGTCGGCATCAAAGTCGCTGCCGACAATAGCGCGGCTGCAACGGCAATCTTCGTGCGGGTCATCGTCCTTCTCCATATTCTCATTCGGGTGACCGGCCGATCGAACCGCATGATGGCGTCGGACGGCCCCCCAGAGTTGCAGTACGAGCATCATGTGGGCCTGTCTTTCGCGAACGCCCGCCGTCGGGGATCACGCTTGCGTGCAGTTTTGAAATTGACCGACACGGCCGCAGCTGTGCTATGCGAGCGATGGCGATCAACAGTTCGGGATCGCCCAGATAACAGGGACAATCTGTTGGATACGCTCACCTACGCGCTGCTGCTGTTCGGCGCATTGGCCGGGGGCTTCGTCTCGGGCCTTGCCGGATTCGGCACGGCGCTGATGGCGCTCGGCATCTGGCTCTACGTGCTGCCGCCGTCGCTCGCGGTGCCCCTGGTGCTGATCTGCTCGGTGATCGCGCAGAGCTCAACACTGCCGTCGATGTGGAAGAGTTTTGATCTCTCGCTGGTCTGGCCGTTCCTGATCGGAGGACTGATCGGCGTGCCGCTGGGCACCATGCTGGTCGCCTCCGCCGATCCAAAAGTGTTCAAGCTGAGCGTCGGCGTGCTGCTGCTGATCTTCTCGACCGCGCTGTACCTCAATAAGAAGCCGCTCGCCATCACCTTCGGCGGTCGCATCGCCGACGGCGCGATCGGCTTTGCCGGCGGCATTCTTGGCGGTCTGGCCGGATTGTCGGGCCCGCTGCCAATCCTGTGGGCCAACATCCGCGGCTGGAACAAGCACGAGCGGCGCGGCATCTTCCAGCTGTTCAATTTCACGGTGCTCGCCACCGCTTTGGTGTTGCAGACGGCCTCGGGCCTTGTTGAGTTCAAGGTCGTCTGGCTCGCGGTGGTCGCATTTCCGGGCACGCTGATCGGCGCATGGGCCGGCGCGCGCGTCTATCACGCATTGAGCGACAAGCATTTTGGCGATGTCGTGCTCGGTCTGTTGTTCCTGTCGGGCCTCGGCCTCGTCTGGAACAGTTTTGGCACGCACTAAATTCGCATTTTCTTCGCGGCCAGCGCCATGCCGCCGGCAATGCCGACGCCGAGCACGTAGATCCAGCCCTCTGCGAAATCGAACAGATGCGAGTCGGTCATTTGGCCCCTTGCAGCCGTATCCCCACGGCGCGGCAAATTAGCCGGAGCCGTGGGGCGGGGACAAGCGATCGCTACGCGGGCGCACGTGCAGGAGACGGCACGGGTTCGGGTGCAGCCTGCTCTGGAGCCGCCTCGTGCACCACCAGGCGCTTCCCGAATTCGCGGCGTAGCAGCCACAAGCTCAGGGCCGCCTGCAACGTGGTTGCCGCGATCGACAGGTACCAGACGTACTCCATCCGAAAGCCCGGCCGCGTCGACAGCCAGATCGCAGGCAGCGAATAGGTGAACACGCGCGTTGCCGAGCTCCACAACACAGGCTTGGTATTGCCGAGGCCCTGGAACATGCTCGAGCAGGTGAAGATCAGGCCCTGCGCCACCATGTTGAGCGAGATGATCCGCAGGAACAGGAAAGCGACCTCCATGGTTTCGCGATCGTTCGAGAAGCCGGCGAGCAGGAGCTGCGGCTTCGACTGAGCAAGGCACATGAAGCCGATCATCACGGCACTGGTGATCAGCGCCGCCTTGACGAAGGTTTCGCGCACGCGCTCGCCTTTTCCGGCGCCCATGTTCTGGCCGGCGATCGGCCCGGCGGCGAGCGCGATCGCAAGCGCCGGCATCTGGATCAGGCCCAGCACACGTTGTCCGATCCCGAAACCCGCCTGCGCTGCCGCGCCGAAATCGCGCAGCACGAAATAGACCACCGCCATGAGGATGAACATCATCGCGAACTCGCCACCGGCGGGCAGACCGACGTTGAGAATGCGCTTCAGATGGTGCGCCTGCGGACGCCACTGCGCCGGATTGAAGGCGACATAGCGCTCGACCTTGCGGAAATACGCAAGCAGCATCACGACGCCGATCAACACCGCGATCGAACTCGCCAGCCCCGCCCCGGCAACGCCGAGCGCATGGCCCGTGCCCCAGCCCAAAATAAGGACCGGCGCCAGCGCGATATTGATGACCACCGCAAGCGCCTGCACCAACATGGCGGGACGTACGATGCCGGTGGCCCGCAGCGCGGATCCCATCACCTGGGTCGCGAACTGCAGCGCGAGCGCCGGCATGAACCACAACAGGTACGTGGTCCCCGCCTCGATCGTGGCTTGATCCGCGGCAACCGAACGCATGTAGGCGCGCGACAGCGCGGCGCCCGCGACCAGGGTCAACAGGCCGAACAGCACCGACAGCACGATCGCCTGGTTGAAGATCAAATTGGCATCGGGCCGATCCTTGCGACCCACCGCATGCGCGATCAGCGCCACCGAGCCGACGCCGAGCACCTGCATCAGCGCGTTGACGAGAAAGCCGGCATTGCCGGCCGCCGCTACGCCCGCGACCGCGGCATCGCCCAAGCCCGAGACGAAGTACAGATCGACCAGCTGGCAGAGCATGATCGTGATCATGCCCACCATGATCGGCGGTGCCATGGCCAGGATGTGCTTCGCGACGGAGCCGTTGGTCAGGTCTTTCATGTCATCCCACCCTTGACGACGCAGCCTCCGGATCTTCGTCCGCCGGCCGCCCGTCACTCATTCAGCTGCTGCGAGATGTCCGAGCTCCACCACCTGGCGCTCGAACAGTCCGCGATAAATACCGTCTGGCTTGGCCGCGAGCTTGGCATGCGTGCCTTGCTCGACGATCTCGCCGCGGTCGAACACCAGGATCCGATCCATGCTCCGCACCGTCGACAGCCGGTGCGCGATCACGATCGAGGTCCGGCCCCTCATCAGCCGCTCCATCGCTTGCTGGATCAGCGCCTCCGATTCCGAATCGAGGCTCGATGTCGCCTCGTCCAGGATCAGCACCGGCGCGTCCGCCAGGAAGGCGCGCGCCAGCGCCACGCGCTGCCGCTCGCCGCCCGAGAGTTTGACGCCGCGCTCGCCGACAAGCGTGCCGTAGCCCTTCGGCAGGCGCAGGATGAAGTCGTGCGCATTCGCCAGCCTCGCCGCCTGCTCGATCGCCTCCACGCCGGCCCCGGGCCGGCCATAGGCGACGTTCTCGGCGAGCGAGCGGTGAAACAGGATCGGGTCCTGCTGCACGATCGCGATCTGGCTGCGCAGCGCTTGCTGCGTGGCCAGCGCGATGTCCTGCCCGTCGATCAACACGCGGCCGCCGGTGACGTCGTAGAGCCGCTGCACCAGCTTGACGAAGGTGGTCTTGCCGGAGCCAGAGCGGCCGACGAGACCGACGCGTTCGCCGGCGCGGATCGTGACCGACAGTCCGTCGTACAGCGGCGCGCTATGGCCGCCATAGTGGAACGTGACGCCGTCGAACACGATCTCGCCGCTCTCGATCGCAATCGGCCGCGCGTCCGTCGCATCCGCAATCCCGATCGGCTCGTCATGGATCGCCACCAGCTCCTCCATGTCGTTGACCGAGCGCTGGAGGTTGTTGATTTGCATTCCGACGTCGCGCAAATAGGCGTGGATGACGTAGTAGCTCGTCAGCACATAGGTGACGTCGCCGGGCGAAGCATGCCCGGACATCCACAGCAGCACCGCGCCGCCGATCACGGAGGCGCGCAAGACCAGCAGCAGCGAGAGCTGCGCCACGGCGGTGGTGTTGTAGCGAAGCCAGGTCCGCCGCACGCGTACGCGCCAGCGGTTGATGACGCGGGCGAGCTGCGCATCCTCGCGCGCTTCGGCGCCGAAGGATTTCACCACGGCGTTGCAGGTCAGCGCATCCGCCAGCGTGCCGCCGACCTTGGTGTCCCAGGCGTTGGAGGCGCGCGCGGCCGGCGCGATGTAGCGCGTCGAGAACAGCACGGTCATCGTGACATAGACCAGCGCGCCGAGCGCGATCACCCCGCCGAGCGAGGCCCAGTGCACGCCGAGCAGGACCATCGACCCGATCAGCACGACCAGCGAGGGCAGCAGCGCCAGCAGGACGGTGTCGTTCAACAGGTCGAGCGCCCACATGCCGCGCGTGATCTTGCGCACGGTCGAGCCGGCGAACGAGTTGGCGTGCCAGTCGGTCGAGAAGCGCTGCACGCGCATGAACGCGTCCTGCGCGACCTCGGACATGATCTTCAGCGTGAACGGCACGATCACCTGCAGTCCTGCGAGCCGCAGCACCATCGAGGCCGCGCCGAGCGCCACGATGGCGCCGAACGCGACCAGCGCCGCGTGACGCGCATCGGAATCCGACGGACCGCGCGTCAGGGCATCGATCAGGTGCCCCGAGAATACCGGCATGAACAAGTCGGCGGCGGTCGCGCCCAGCAGGCTGCCAACGACGACAAGCGTACGCCCCGGCTGCTTCAGCCAGTGCCGGAACACGAAGGGCAGCACGACGCGTATCGCTGCGGGCTTTTTTGACAGAGCGGTCATGGCATCATCCGGCCGCTTTTGGCGCAGGCCGGCTCCATTGATGGACGCAGGCCGGCCGCGAGGGCCGAGACGGCGTCACTTGAACTTGGCTTTGACTTGGGGAGCGGAGCGATCGGAACTGGAAGCCCAATCGAAGCTGGCGGAAGAGGCCTCTAAGAGGCCGAGCACATACCGAGCCAGAACATCATCGAGCGCGGGCGTACGATCTGCGAATGCGACGAAATCATGCAAATCCTCCCGGTTCGATTGAATGAGGTGCGCTTTATAGATGTGCCATTGGTGATTTGCAACGGGGCTCGCGCGAGATCACGCACGAGTGTTGCAAATTAGTGCGCGTCGCCGCTGGCGCCGAACGGCGAGGCCGGCCTCTTCAGCAGCGTGACCGTGAGGGTGAGGCCGAGATAGAACAGCGTCAGGATGAAGAAAGCATCGCCGAAGCTCATCACCACGGCCTGGCGATGCACGATCTGGCTCAGCTGCTTCATCGCCATCAGCGTGGAGTCGCCGAGTCCCTGAAACTTCTGCATGAACATGGTCAGGGTTTCGGTCGCGGTCGCATTGCCCCAGGTCACACGCTCCTGCAGGCGGGTGATGTGCAGGTCCGTGCGGTCGTTGAGCACGGTATTGATGACCGCGAGCCCGACCGCGCCGCCGAGGTTGCGCATCAGGTTGAACAGGCCCGAGGCATTCTTCACCCGGTCCGGCGCCAGCGTGCCGAGCGCGATGTTGTTGGTCGGCACCATCGCGAACATCATGCCGATGCCGCGCAGGATCTGCGGCACGAGCAGCTCGTAGAAATCGTAGTCGCGCGTGATCCAGGTCATCTGGTAGGAGCCGATCGCGAACACGACGAGGCCGAACGCGATCATATAGCGCATGTCGTACTTCGCCATGAGACGGCCGACCAGCGGCGCGACCAGGAACATGGTGATGCCCGAGACGAACATGGTCTCGCCGATCATCAGCGCGCTGTAGCCGCGCACCTCGGCAAGATAGCGCGGATAGATATAGGTCAGGCCATAGAGGCCGATGCCGATGCAGAACTGAAGTACGCAGCCGATTGCGAAATTGCGGTTCGAGAACGTACGCAGATTGACGATCGGCTCGGCCGCCGTGAACACGCGCCAGAAGAAGGCGATCGCCGAGATGCCGCAGACCGCGGCGCAGATCGCGACCGAGGGGTCCTGCAGCCATTCGTATTGCGGGCCTTCCTCCAGCACGTATTCCAGCGTGCCGAGGAAGCCGGCCATGAACAGCAGGCCCCACCAGTCGAAGCGGTCGAGCAATTCGAAATGCGGCTCGTCGAAATCGACCAGCGCCAGCACGCCCAGGGTGATGCCGATGCCGGGCACGATGTTGATGAAGAACAGCCAGTTCCACGACATCAGGTCGGTGATGTAGCCGCCGACGGTCGGCCCAATGGTCGGGGCCAGCGTCGCGACCAAGCCGATGATGGGACCGACGATGTGGAATTTGGAGCGCGGGAAGACGGTGTAGGCCGATGCGAACACCGTCGGGATCATGCCGGCGCCGAGGAAACCTTGCAGCGCGCGCCAGAGGATCATCTCCTCGATGGTGGTGGCGAAGCCGCAGAGCAGGCTCGAGGCGGTGAAGCCGGCGGCAGAAATCGCGAACAACAGCCGCGTGCCGAAGGCGCGCGACAAAAACCCCGACAGCGGGATCGCGATCACTTCGGCGATCAGATAGGCGGTCTGGACCCAGGAGACCTCACTGGAGCTTGCCGACAGGCCGGCCTGGATCTCGCTCAGGGACGCCGAGACGATCTGGATGTCCAGGATCGACATGAACATCCCGAACACCATGATGATGAAAGCGAACAGCCGCTTCGGCGCGATGCGCTCCGAAGCGGGGTCCGCCATCATGGCAGGTGAAGCGGTGGTGGCGTTCGCCATGGCCTGACCTCGAAGCGCCGGCGCGCTACTGCGGATGGACCGTGGTGGGATCGTCGAGATCGATTTCGCTGTCGGCGTCGACCGCGCCCTTGTTGGTGTCGACGGTCGCATAGACCGACATGCCGGCGCGGAGCAGGTTTTGCCTCGCGACCGACTTCGGCACCCGGATGCGGACCGGCACGCGCTGCACGATCTTGGTGAAGTTGCCGGTGGCGTTGTCAGGCGGGAGCAGCGTGAACACCGAGCCCGAACCCGCCGCGATGCTGTCGACGACGCCGGAGAACTTGCGCATGCCGTAGGCATCGACCTTGATCGTCACCGGCTGGCCGGGACGGATGCGCTTGAGCTGGGTTTCCTTGAAATTGGCGTCGATATAGACGTTGTCGAGCGGCACGACGTTGCCGAGCCGCTGGCCGACCGCGACGAAGTCGCCGGCACTGACGAGGCGATTCGAGAACGTGCCGTCGACCGGCGCGCGCACCGCAGTGAAGCTGAGATCACGCTCGGCCTTGGCGAGCGTGGTCTTGAGCTCGGCGAGTTGCGCCTGCGCTTCGGCTTGCTGCGCCTTGGCGACGTCGACATTGCTGACCGCGACATCATAGGCAGCCTGCGCGGCCTTGACCGCGGCGGCGCCCTGGTCACGTCCGGCTTCCGAAGTTTCGAAGGTGGCGCGTGAGGCAAAGCCCTTGCTGTTCAGCGCCTGCTGGCGCTCGTAATCAAGGTCGGCGCGCTTGAGGCCGGCTTCGGCGGACACGAACTGCGCCTTGGCCTGTGCAACCTGGCTGTCGAGCGCCGCAACCTGGCGGCCGATGCGATCGATGGTGGCCTGCTGGGTCGCGATCCTGGTCGCGGCGGCATCGACTGCGATCTTGTAGTCGCCGTCGTCGATGCGGAAGACGATGTCGCCGGCACGCACCGTGGCGTTGTCGCCAGCAAGGATCGAGGAGATGTGACCGGCAACGCGCGCGCCCAGCATGGTATTGTTGGCGCGGACATAGGCGTCGTCAGTGGCGACGTAGAAGCGCCCGATCAGCGTGTAATAGCCGGCATAGCTCGCGGCCGCGAGCGCCAGCACCAGGCCTACTCCCATCATCACGAATTTGCGCTTGCCCGACTTCGGAGCGGCGGCGGCAGCGGTCGCCTGTGGGGCTGCGGCCGGCTTGTCGGTCACGGGTTTCTCCGGCGCATCGCTGGTGCGGCGCTTGGTTTCCTCGGTCACATGAGAGCGCAACTGCTCGGCGAGAACTGCGGACGTCTCGGTGGCGGCATCACCGCCCGCGGGCGCCGGCGTCTCCACCGTGTCCTGGCGAAGAACGCGCGCAGACTGGTCTCTCAATACGGCCATAAAGGCTTCCCCAAAAGCGCGATGAGGGACGGCCGCCGTGCGGCCGGTTCCTTTCGCCTATCTCAAATATCATTGACCGAACGGTTCGGTCAATATAGATAATATTCCCGGGCAGACCCTACTGGCCCGAATCCTTTATTTCGGTTTCATGGCTCTGGACCGATCCAAAAACCTTCCGAGACCCTAAACCAATGGTTGTAACCGGCCGCGAACAACTACACGTCGTCCAAGAAGAGGACAGCTCCAAGCGGCGCCAGATCCTGGACGGGGCGCGTAAGGTGTTCATGGATCTCGGTTTCGACGGTGCCAGCATGGGCGAGATCGCCCGCGCGGCGCAGGTCTCCAAGGGCACGCTTTACGTCTACTTCGCCGACAAATCCGCGCTGTTCGAAGCCATCCTCGAGCAGGAGGCGCTGCAGCACGGCCAGGTCGTGTTCAATTTCGATCCCGCCCGCGACGCCGAGACCACGCTGAAGGATTTCGGCCAGGCCTACATCCATCTGCTGTGCCGGCCCGGCGGCGGGTCCGCAATCCGCACCGTGATGGCGATCGCCGAACGCATGCCCGATGTCGGCCGCCGCTATTATGCGCGGGTGCTGGACAAGACCATCAACCGCCTCTCCGACTATCTCAAAGCCCATGTCGTCACTGGCGATCTCGATATCGACGATTGCGACCTTGCGGCGTCGCAGTTCATGGAGCTGTGCAAGGCCTCGCTCTTCCTGCCCTTCGTCTTCCAGGCCGCACCCGCACCGTCGGAAGAGCGCATGACCGAAGTCGTCGACAGCGCGACGCGGATGTTCCTGGCGGCTTATCGGGCGAAGTAGCGGCAAGCCGGGCATGCGTTGCAGGCCGTTCCGGCGGTCCTATATTGGGGCTCATGTCCCGTGATCTTCGGCCGCCGGTCGATATCCTCCATTACGAGATCGTTCAGGAACAAGCCTCCGCGCTTGGACGGATGGGCCACACGCTCGAACAGGCGCTAGCGCGCTTGCGCGAGTTCGACGCCGCCCATGCCCTCCCCGAGGTGCCGGCCTCGATGCAACCGGCCAGGCGCAAGCTGGTGATGGAAGCCGGCCACGCGCTCTGGATGTTCGTGGTGCAGCGTGAGGCATCGGGCTTGCGCGACAGCCGCCAGATCATGCGGACCTACAATGTCCCGGCCGAGGTGCAGCACTGCATGGGCTTGGTCCCAGCACGGTCGAAGTCGGCCTGAAAATGATTTTCTACGGCACCGGGCGGTAGGCGTGCACTCATTGAGCGGCCGACCGCCTGATGTCCGGTTTAACGCCAACACCGGCCGAAGAGCGGATGGCCTCCGAGGTCGCAGATGGGCCAAGAGGCGACATACGTCATCCTGCTTGCTGCGATGTTCGCCGCTCGATCTTGCTCAATCCTTTGCCTTTTCAAGTGCATGCCGCATGACCTTTTGATCATCGCTGGTCATCTGTGTCGGCCCGAGGTTGAATGTCAGCTTGTCGATCTTCCCGGTGAATTGGAATGGCAGCTTGTAGCTGTCATCCACCCCTGTGCGGCTATCGACGCCGATGTCGAAGGATTCGTCGATGGCCATCAAGAACCCAATAGAGTGCGGGATCGACCGGCGGGCGTACTCCTTGCCGTCCACCGAGAGCACCCCGGTGCCGCCCTTGGCTGGTCCGGGCCCATCATATTTGAAATCGAACACGATGGTGTGCTTACCCGGCTTGAGCGCGGAACCCAACCAGTCGCGCGCGCCCACGCCGCCTTCCCAGCGGTATCGTTTCAAATCCAGCATGTTGTAGACAAACACCGGCTTGCCCTTCAGCAAATAGAGGCCATAGCCGCTGAACCTCCCGCCGAGAGTGACGATCATTCCCTCCGCGCCGCCCGCCGGGACCGTTATCTCGGCGGTGATCTTGTAGTCCTTGTTCATAATGCTCGGCGCATTTTCAGCGGGAATGCCGGGGTTCGCTCCCGTGTAGGTGAAAGCAGTTCGCCCGGCGGTCGCGGTTGGCCGCGGGGTGACGAGGCGCGGCAAGACGGAGTTGTCGAGCGGCAAGACCTGGTACTTTGCCGCCTCAGCCAAGAACAATTCCTTCAGCTCTCGCAGCTTGTCAGGATTCTTGGTTGCGACGTCGTTGCTTTGCGAGAAGTCCTCGGCGATGTTGTAGAGTTCCCACTTATATTCGTTGATTTCAGGCATCTTGGCCGTGCCCATAAGCCAGGGTGCTTCGGGCGGCGTCGTGCACGCATACCAGCCATCGTGGTAGATGCCGCGGTTGGCGAACATCTCGAAATACTGTGTGTCGCGTTTTGACGGTGCGTTGGCATTGGTCTGATCAAATGTGTAAGCCATGCTCACACCCTCAATCGACTTTTGCGCGATGCCGTTGACCGTCGCTGGCGCCTGAATGCCGGTGGCTTCAAGGATGGTCGGCACGATATCGATGATGTGGTGGAACTGACTGCGAATGCCGCCAACGTCTTTGATGTGGCCGGGCCACGACATAACCATGCCTTGCCGCGTCCCACCGAAGTGCGATGCCACCTGCTTGGTCCACTTGAACGGCGTATCGAAGGCCCACGACCACGCCACCGACATATGCGGGTAGGTTTTGTCGGAGCCCCAATTCTCGTAATGCAGCATCAGCTCGGCTTCCGGCAGTTTCAGAACGCCGTTGTAGGCGGTCATCTGGTTCGGGGTGCCCTCAAGCGTGCCTTCGGCGCTGGTGCCATTGTCGCCGCTGATATAGATGATCAGCGTGTTATCTAGTTTGCCCATGTCCTTAACCGACTGCACGACGCGGCCGATCTCATAGTCGGTGTAGGCTGCGTAGGCGGCAAACACCTCCGCCTCCCGCGCGTAGAGTTTCTTTTGGATCAATGAGAGCGAGTCCCACTTCGGCAGGGTATCAGGCCAGGGAGTGAGCTGGGTGTTCGCCGGGATCACCCCGAGCCGCTTCTGGTTGGCAAAAATCTGCTCGCGCAGCTTCTCCCAGCCCATGTCGAACTTGCCCTTGAACTTGTCGATCCATTCCTTCTTCGGCTGATGCGGCGAGTGCGTGCCGCCGGGCACGTAATAAAGGAAGAACGGCTTGTCGGGTGCGGCCGCGTTCAGGCTGTTCATGTAGTTGATGGCTTCATCCGCCATATCGGTAGTGAGGTTGTAGCCGGACTTGCCGATCCACGGAAAAATCTGGGTGGTGTTTTTATAGAGATAAGGTGTCCACTGGTCGGTCTCGCCGCCCATGAATCCATAGAAGTATTGAAATCCCATTCCGACCGGCCATTGGTCGAACGGCCCGGCCGCGCTGTACAGATAGGTCGGGGTATTATGATTCTTGCCGAACCACGAGGTCGCAAATCCATTGTCCCTGAGGATCGTCCCGATCGTTGCGCTCTCGGGGCCGATAACGGAATCATAGCCCGGATAGCCGGTCGACAGTTCACCGATCACGCCAAATCCGACCGAATGGTGGTTGCGGCCGGTGATCAGCGCGGCCCTCGATGGCGAGCAAAGCGCCGTCGAGTGAAATTGGGTATAGCGCAAACCCGTTTCCGCGATGCGATCCATGTTCGGTGTCGGGATGACGCCACCGAAGGTGCCGGACACGCCATAACCCTGGTCGTCGGTCATGATCAGCAGCACGTTTGGCGCGCCCTTGGGCGGCACCACGGATGGCGGCCAATACGGCTTAGAGTCTTTCGCATCCTCCTTTATCTCTCCGCCGAACTTCGGAGGCTCAGGTGGAAGCTGCTTGCCGTCGAGTGTCATCGTGGCGCTGGGCGAACCCGGGGTGCCCGTGATTTGCTGGGCCAACGCGTTCGGCGCAAGCGATAGACACAGAAGAACGCTCGTTGATGATAAGAAGCTCGCAATTTTAATCACGACGTGCTCCTCGAACGGCCGGGTTCCCGAGTTTACCGTTTAAGGCTCCTTCACTTCGCGGACTATGCATTTTCGGCAGCACGTGTGAATATTCGAAGGTGTTTAGCGGGGCACTCATGTCCGCTCGGGGTCACAAGCCGCGGATCATGCTCAAGGCGGGAGACGTCCGTTTTACGTCGGTAGGCTGACCTTCATGAGTACACGCCTAGTCGGTAACCTGCCTCCTCAGCGCGGCGAGATCGTTGACGACACCTTGGTCGCGCCAGTGGAGATGATGCCGTCGTCCTGGAGGCGGCTGAGGATCAGGCTGATCGACTGGCGCGTCGCGCCGATCATGCGCGCCAATATCACAAACCTGCGCATCAATTGCACCGGTCCTCGACCGGCAGCCAAATCGCTCGCCCCCGCAGCAACTTCGGCTACAGGCTTGTCAACAAATCGCCGCTCAACGCCGGTTCTGCCCATCCGATCGGACCCGCCAACCTTCTCGATCGCGTCCGCAAAACGCGTTCAACGAACCTCGCACACACACCGCCAGCGACGAATCCCCATAGCACCTGACGTGCCACCTCGCCCGACGTCCCGCGGTTTCCTCCTTTGGAGGTTTTCGTACGCCGGCCCCAGAGCGCGTGGCGCTATTATCGTGGGCCGGCATCCGAAAACCTTCACAATAGGTGACATTCGAGATGTAAGAGGCCGTCGACGTCAGCAAGCGAATAGCCTTGCTTCTTATTGCTCCCGAACCCCTCCCTTCCTCAGCCCATCGAGAATGTCGTCGATCTCTCGGCGAAACTGCGGGTTGGTTGACATTGAGTAAACAAGATCACGGTACCAATGGATCGTGAAGTCTGGTCGCAGCTTGTTCAATTCAGTCAAGCTCCGCTGTGCCTGTTCCAATTGCCCCGTGGCTCCATAAGCCGAAGTCAGATCTACATAAGCGTACATGTGCGAGTTGTTCAGATTGACCGAGCGCCCGCATTCCTCGATGGCTTCTCCATATTGGTGCAGGTGCAAGTGTGCATGACAGAGCCAGAAGCGCCATTGGAAAGCAAAAGGATCTCTGGGACTGAGACGGAGAGCCAACTGGACCGGCGAGAAGGCTTCGCGCGCGCGCCCGGAGGCGACGAGTGCAATTGCTTTAGCTGCGTAGGCAGCTGGATTATTTGGATCAATTTCGAGCGCCGTATCGTATTCAGCCAATGCCTCCTCAGGACGTCCAAATAGAAGAATGGTTCCCTTGGTCGTATGAGCACTCGCGCTTGCCGAGCTTTTGGACAGAACTCTTTCGATGAGGCCGATCGCTTGCTTTTTGTCTTCAACAACGGATGTAGACCATCGGTTGTTCACACCAGCCGCTAGACACCGCGCTTTGCCAATCATGGCTTCGACGTTGTCCGGATCGAGGCGCAGCGCGTCATCGAATAGGTCCTTTGCCTGACCATTTTGGATCTTCGACTGCGGCCCGTAGAGCTTTGCCCAGCCGCGCATCGTGAAGTCCGTAGCGTCTGGATTTCTCGATCGGTCTACTTCGCTGCGACGGCTTTCGGCCTGGATCAGTTCAATGTTAAGCGAGCGAGCCGCGCTGTGATCTGGTCCTGCAAGGCGGCGAGGTTCGTACGATCGCCGTCGAAACGATCGGACCAGACGTCCCGACCGCTCGCGATATCCGTAAGTGATACGTTGACCCGAACCTGATCCCCGTTGCGCCGCACCGCGCCCTGGACCGCCCACCGGATGCCAAGGTCCTTGCCGAGCGTCCTGAAGTCGATCTGCTTGTTCTTGTATGTAAACGCCGTTCCGCGTCCGATAACGAACGCGCCGGGCATTTGCGCGAGGTCGGTCGTTAGGTCGGTTGTGATGCCGTCGGCGAAATAGTCCTGCTCCAGATCGTTGCTGACGTTTGCGAACGGCAGAATGACAAGTGACAAGCGGGGAGCAATGTCGGGCCGGGCCATAGCCTCCCTCTGCGTCTGTTGCTTGTCCGGAAACACGTCGGTCCGGAGCGTCTTCCACACAGTCCAATAGCCGACGAGGCCACCCGCGATCGCACCGATAGCCGCGATCGAAGCGAGCGCCCCGCCGATTAATTGCATTCGCACCCGGAAGCGACCCTTAAAGTTGCGAGTCGATACCGGTTGGTCCGGAGGCTCGTCATCAGATGGCGTTTTGTTCAGTGGGTCACTATCGGATGCCGGTTTATTCGGTCGGTCACTGGAGACTTCTGAGTCTGTCACCATTGCCTCCCCGCAGGGGCCAAACGCCCGGATGCTTGAACCTACCAGAGTTTTATGGCTTTGCGTTGGTCAGGGTTGCTGACTAGGTTCACGGCCCTTACAAGTTGTTGCGGTTGTGTTGAATGGACGGCCGGTTCGGGTCAAAAGCGTCGCTTTGGTGCTCGGACGAAAACTACCGGTCTTCCCTATGACCCGACATTTGGCGCTGGCGCGCTAACGGAAGCGATGGGCCAAACTCAGACCTGAGTTAGACACTCGTGCCGAATGAATTAGTCAACACGACCGACCTTAAATTAATCAATAACCGCCACTCTTGCACGATCGATTGTGCAAGCTTTCCCACATAGCTTAGGTGTACGTTGCGGACGGAATCCTAGAGGTGGTTCTGGTTCTGCATATTTTGACGGAGCAATGTAAGCTGTTGACGAAAGCGACGATTTTCTTCAGTCCGCAAGGGGAAACTCATCCATGGTCCAGCAGAGCGCAATTTCCCGTCGCCGATTTGTCCAAACAACCGCCGCGAGTTCGCTGGCGCTCGCGGGAATAGGTCGGATCGGTCCCGCCGCGGCTCAATCGCGACAGCCGAACATCGTCTTCATCCTGGCGGATGACCTCGGCTACGCTGACGTAAGCTGCTATGGTCAGCGGGACTATACGACGCCGAACATAGACCGGTTGGCTGCCGAGGGGTTGAAATTCACACAGGCATACTCCAATTCGCCTGATTGCTCTTCGACGCGCACGGGGCTGATCACTGGGCGCTATCAGGCTCGCTTGCCGCTTGGGCTCGAAGAGCCACTTTCTCCTTTAAGCCCGAAAGGGATTGGCTTGGCGCCGAGCCATCCCACCTTACCATCACTGCTGAAGAAGGTGGGATATGGCACGACTCTAGTCGGAAAATGGCATCTTGGTGATCTGCCGGATTTCAGTCCGCTGAAAAGCGGCTATGACCAGTTTTTTGGGATACTCGGGTGCTGTGCCGATTATTTCAATCATGGGGCGGAGGCCTCGCAAACGTACATATTGCCGTTCCCCGGACTTGCGCATCAACTCTACGAGCAGGAGGTACCGGTTGAGCGTCACGGTTACATGACAAACCTCCTCGGCGATCGAGCGGTGCAGACTCTTGAAGGCTACGCCAAATCGAAGGAGCCGTTCCTGCTAAGTCTGCATTTCACGGCGCCGCATTGGCCATGGGAGGGGCCGGACGACGAGGCTGAGTCAAAGCGGATCAGGAACATTATTGACCGCGACGGGGGCTCCCAGAAGACATACGCGGCGATGGTGCAAAGTCTAGATGCCAATATCGGTCGGGTACTACACGCGCTTGACGCGAGCGGTCTCGCCAGCAACACCATTGTCATATTCACCAGTGACAACGGCGGCGAACGATTCTCCGATGTGTGGCCGTTCATCGGCATGAAACATGAGCTCCTCGAAGGTGGCATTCGCATTCCAGCGATCGTTCGCTGGTCCGGACGGATCGCGCCTGGAGCGGTGTCCGAACAGGTCACGATTACGATGGACTGGATGCCGACCTTGCTGGCTGCCGCCGGCACGTCGCCGGACGCGGCATATCCATCCGATGGTGAGGACCTCGGACAGATCTTGGCCGGCGGTGCGGGATCGCATCCCCGGAAGTTGTGCTGGCGCTATAAAGCGGGATCGCAGCGCGCCATCCGCGACGGCGATCGGAAATATCTGCGGATAGGGGGAAACGAATTTCTCTTCGATGTCGTGCGAGACCCGCGGGAGCGAGCGAACCTCATGGACCGGGAGAAAGACGTATTCGAACGGCTGAAAAGCGAATGGGCGGTTTGGGACGCTTCGATGCTGCCAGAACGGTCGCGACCGGCGTCTTATGTCCACCCGGGTAACTTCCTGGCTGACCACTACGGCGTCACCAACCCGCCGCCGGCGACCGCGACAATCAATGCTCCCACGAAGTGACTGTTGAGTTGGAAAAGACCTACCGCATTTGCCACTGTCGTCCGAGGCGCTTCTCGTCGGTGTCGGCCTAGAACACTGATGTCTGCTTTGGGTTAAAGGACTAAGCCGCTCGCGCGGTAGGGCGCCGCGGCCGGCGGCACAGCAAACAGGATAGCGCTGTGGGGTGTCCTGTCTTGAAGATGAGGAGTTGGCAAACCTCACTCAAGACAGGAGCATCCCCATGACCGACGAGGCAATGAGCCCGTTGCGCCGGCGCATTATCGAAGACATGACGATCCGGACGTTATCGCCGAAGACCCAGCAAGGCTACATCCGCACGATCAAGAACTCGGCAGCTTTCCTTTGCCGGTCGCCGGACAAGGCGAGCTTCGAGGACGTCCGACGCTTTCAGCTGCATGTGGCCCAGAGCGGCGTCGGCACGGGAGCCCTCAATGCGACCGTGGCGGCGTTGCGTTTCTTCTTCAGGGTCACGCTTAAGCGATCCGCCATCAGGCTTGTCAACAAATCGCCGCTCAACGCCGGTTCTGCCCATCCGATCAAACCCGCCAACCTTCTCGATCGCGTCCGCAAAATGCGTTCAACGAACCTCGCACGCACACCGCCAGCGACGAAATCCCCATAGCACCTGACGTGCCACCTCGCCCGACGTCCCGCGGTTTCCTCCTTTGGAGGTTTTCGCACGCCGGCCCCAGAGCGCGTGGCGCCATCAGGGCCGGCATCCGAAAACCTTCACAACAGCGGTCATTCGATCACTTCGTCCGCACAGCGCAGGGGAGGCTTATTCGGGCAGCCCCGCCTTCCGAAGGCCCTCAATAAACAGCTTTGAGCTTTTGGGGACCCTGGCGATATGCGCCGATATTGTAAACGCGGGATCGATCTCAAGCACACGCGCCGCCGCGGCGTGCGCCTCAGCGTCGCGTCCGAGATGGCCGAAGGCAGACGCGAGTCCGCGGCAAGCTGGCATAAAGGAAGGATTCTGACGAAGGGCTTTCTTCAATACAATGATCGCCTCGTCAAAGCGGCGAAGCCCCATAAGAGCATGCCCAATACCCAGAAACGTCATGTGTAGCAGTGGGTCTACCGGGCTCATGCGAATAGCGGACTGCCTCTTCGGGCAGTCCCGCCATTATATAGACCCAGCCTCTATTGTTCCAAGTGCGCCATGAATTTGGGTTGAGCGCGACCGCCCGGTCAGCCATTTCGATTTCGGCTTCACTATCTCCGACCGTCCCCGCCGAGATTACGGCAACCCTTGACAACGTGTCCGGATCACCATCATCGAGCCTCAATGCCAAACGAGCAAGCCGAACTGCTTCCTTGGCGTCGAACTCGGGATCGTTGGCATAGCCTAAAGCGACGTTGCTCGCGTGACAGTCACCTGCGAGAGCCGCTGCAGAGCTGAACCTCGGGTCTATCTCCAAAGCGCGATGAGCCAGCTTAATCGCCTCGGCTAAACTCTCGCGGGTCGTCAGGTAATACTGTTGCAAGGATCGGAGAAAAAAATCATATGCGGTGAGGTTCTCTGGTCCCCGCCGCGTCGCATTTGAATCTCTGTTTGAAGCATCTTTGGCTGAACAGCCGAGACAACGGCGAGCGCAACTTCGTCCTGGAGAGCGAAAATGTCCGTCAGATCACGCTCGAATCTGTCCGCCCATAGATGCGCGCCTGTCACCGCATCAATCAATTGCCCTGTGATGCGAACTTTCCCCGATGCTTTGCGCACAGCTCCCTCAAGCACATAGCGCACGCCGAGCCTGCGTCGGACCTCCTCGATATCGACAGCTTTGCCTTTGAAGGTGAAACTTGAGTGACGTGCGATAACGAACAGAGACTTAAAGCGGGACAGCGCAGTGATGATTTCTTCCACCATGCCGTCGGCGAAATATTCCTGCTCGCCATCGCCGCTCATGTTCTCAAACGGCAGCACAGCGATAGACGGTTTGTCGGGGAGCGCAAGATCGGCTTTTTGAAGTTCTACCTGATTGTCGGCAACTGCTGCGCCTGCCGGTTCCTTCACTTCCCGGACTGCTCCGACGAAACGGTAGCCCTTGCGCGGTAGTGTTTTTATGAAGCGCTGTTCCTCGCCGGAATCGCCGATTGCAGTCCGGGCGGCATTCAGGCGGGTTGTCAGCGCCGCGTCGGATACACTGCGCCCATTCCAAATGACTTTGATGATGTCGTCCTTGCTGACAACTCGCTCCCTGTTGCGGATCAGGTAATCGATTAGGTCAAATACCTGGGGCGCGACGGAGATGAGGTCTGCCCCGCGATGCAGCTCGCGCCGGTCGGTATCGAATGCGTATTCCTCGAAAAGATAGCGCAAGGTGCCAATCCCGTTAGGCGGTCTCCGGTCATCGGGGGCCTAGCAACGTTTGGGACACAAAGAATACGCTGCCGGTAAGGAAAATGTAAGCAGCACGTCAAGCGTGCCCGCCGAGGACTTGGCAGCTTGTCTGGGTGAAAACTACGCATTCAGGGCTGCTGCAATGAGCACGATTGATCGTACGGCGGGCTTAGCTCAGACGACCGGATCCCAGCGGCGCGATTCCAGCGCCCTCAAGAATTTGTGGGGGGCATTTCAAGAATGGCGAAAATGGGAGCGGCTGCGACGCGATCTTTCCAACCTAAGTGATCGGGAGCTGATGGATATCGGGATTGCGCGTGGCGAGATCGACTACGTCGCCTCAAACCGAGATACCGACCCGCGAGGCATCTGATCCGGCGGGTGAGCGAGCCGCTTAGGGTCACACGCCGCCCATCATGCTCAAGGCGGGAGACTTCCGTTTTGCGCCGGTAAGCTAACCTTTATGAGTACACGCCTAATCGGCAACCTGCCTCCTCAGCGCGGCGAGATCGTTGACGACCATCTTGGTCGGGCCGGTCGAGATGATGCCGTCGTCCTGGAGGCGACTGAGGATCAGGCTGATCGACTGGCGCGTGGCGCCGATCATGCGCGCCAGATTGGCCTGCGTGATGCGGCCGAGCGAGATCGGGCCGCTCTCGTCCTGGGCCGCGTTCTCGCACAGCTTGACCAGGAGCAGGACCAACCGTTCCGCCGCCTTCTGTCCCGCCAGCGTCTGCGCCAGCATCGAATAGGTCTCGCCCTTGAAGCCGAGGCACTCGATCAGCGCGACCGCGAATGACGGCGACTGCGCGATCAACCGGCGGACCGCATCCTGATCGAGATGCAGTGCTTCGACCCGCCCAAGCGCGCGGGCCGACCAGCTGTGGCGATGCTCGCCGAGGATATAGGGCGCGCCGACGAAGTCACCTGCCTCCCAGGTCGACAGCATCAGTTCGCGCCCTTGCGTGCCGGCATGGGTGCTTTCGACGATCCCGTTCAGGATGATGTGGATGCCATTCGCGGACTCGCCCTCCCGCAGCAGATATTCGCGGTTCTGGTAGGTCGCGAGCCTGCCGGTTCGCATCACCAGGTCCAGATCGGGCTTGTCCAACGCCTTCAGCACATAACGTCCGGTCCCGGGCCGTGGCAGCTCGGCGCGCGGCTCACCTGGATCGGCCACCTCATGCGCATCGCTGCGCTCCACGATCAGTCTCCCTTCGAGTGACGGCTCGAAGGCTAGGAGGTCTCCGCTCCGATTGCAACGCGGCGCAGATGGTCGGGCCCGGCTGAAGCCTCCACGAAAGCGCACGCCAGATCGGTGAGCAGGCGCTCCCGGCCGGCCGGTGCCAGGAACGTGACGCCATAGGGCACGCCGGCTGCGGTGACGGCGTTCGGAACGGCGATGGCGGCCAGGCCCAGCGGGTTGGCGTAATTGGTGTAATAGCCGTTGTTGAAGTTGGCCGTCAGCGGATCGCGCGCGACGTCGTCGATGCTCAGCACGGTGCCGACCGTCGGCACGACCAGCGCATCGTGATCTTGCCAGAAATCGCGCAACGATCGCTGGACCTCCTTGACCTTGTAGACCGCACGATAGGCGTCGGCTGCCGTGAACTTCCGGCTGCCGATGACGAGGTCGCGCACGATCTTCACCCCCGCGTCCGGGCTGGCGTCGAGGAACGCGCCGACCGAGACGTCCCGCTCGGCGAGGAAAGGTCCGAAAAACATCAGGTCGTTGACCGAAATGAATGGCGAGAAATCGATCGATGCGACCGACAGATCGAGCTGCCGCAGCTTGCGGAGCCCATCGCCGAACAGCGCCTCCGTCTCCGAATTGCCGAAGAACCTGAGCTGATCCGGACGCGGCGTTGCGATGTTGAGCGGCCGCGCTGGGGATGCCTGCTCCGTCCATCCGGCGAAATCTACCGGTGAAAAGCAGTCCTCGGCATCGCGCCGCGCCAACACGCGATAGACGTCGTGGCCATCGCGGGGATCGCGCGTGTAGAGCGAAATGGTATCAAAACTTCGGCACGCATAGACCATGCCGCGCTGACTGAAGGCGCCGGGCGCCGGCTTGAAGCCGGTAACGCCACAATATGACGCCGGGACCCTGCCCGATCCGCCGGTATCGGTGCCGAAGGCAAAGGACGAGGTGCCTGTCGCGACCGATACCGCGGCGCCCGAGCTGGAGCCGCCGGGGATGTAGTCGGGGTTATGCGGGTTGCGGGCGATGCCATAGGGCGAGCGCACGCCGACCAGGCCGGTCGCGAACTGATCCATATTGGTTTTGCCGAGATAGATCGCGCCGGCGGCGATGGCGTCGGCGACAACCGGGCTCGTGTCTTTCGCGGTGTAGGCGAATTCCGGGCAGGCCGAGGTGGTCTGCTCGCCGGCCACATCGATACAATCCTTGACCGAGAACACGAGGCCGTAGAGCGGCAGTTGGCCGATCTCGCCTATGCGAGCATCGAGCGCGCGCGCCTTTGCCATGACGCTTTCGGGATTTGCCGTCGAGATCCAGACGCCGCTCTGGTCGGCGTCGTCGAGGCGCGAAAGCACATGCGCGGCGACATCGGACGGCTTGAGCTCACCGCTGCGATAGGCGGCACGGAGGTGGCGAGGTGCGAGATTCATGTCGGTCACGTGCTTGCAGGAATTGGCAATGCGCCGGCGAGACAAGCCCGCCGGCACCGACCTTAGCGGCCGATCACCTTTTCCAGATATGCGGGCTGGATGAAGGCTTCGAAGTCGGCGCGCGGCAGCAGCTTCGGCAGGCGCTCCTGCTTCACCAGGAAGTCGGCGGTCGAGACCAGCGTGTCGACGAACTTGCCCTTTTTCGCGGATGTGCCGAGATACTCCTCCGTGAGCTGCCTGTTGCAGGGGACCATCCCGGTGCCCTCCATCATCCGCTGCGCGTCCTCGATGGGCAGCGAAAGCTCTTCCGCGATGATCTCCGCGGTCTTTTCCGGGTTCTTCAGCCAGAATTCGATGCCTTCGCATTCGGCCCTGATGAACTTATCGACGTAGGACGGGTACTTCTCCGCGAACGCGTTCATGACGACGCCGATGTCCCAGGTCGGGTAACCGCGCTTGGCCATGTCGCCCGAGGTGACGAGGATCTTGCCGCCGTTCTTCACGGCCTTGCCGAGATTCGGCTCCCAGAACCAGGCAGCGTCGATGTCGCCGCGAAGCCAGGCCGCCGCGATGTCCGACGGCGCGAGGTCCAAGATCTTCATCGAGGCGGGATCGACACCCTCGTCCTTGAGCGCCTGGAGCAGGAGGTAGTGTGTCGTGGAGCCGAACGGCGCCGCCACCGTCTTGCCCTTGAGATCCTTGAGCGAGGTGATGTTCTTGTCGGTGCGAACCACCATCGACTCGACATAGTCGAGCATGTTGATCACCAGGATGCCCTTGATCGGCAGGGCGCGCGTCGCGCCGATCGCGGTTGGCGGGTTGCCGAGACCGCCGAAGTCGACGTCGTTGCCGGCGATCGCGCGCAGCATGTCGCCGCCGCCGCCGATCTTGACATACTTGATGTCGACGCCCGGCATCTCCTTGGCGAGCAGGCCAAGATGCTTGGTGACCAGCTGCGCGTTCACGAGGTTCAAATAGCCGACGGTCACCTTCGCCGGCTTGTCCTCGGCGCGTACCGCGGCCGTGAGCGCCAACGTGGCAACTGCGAGCGTCGCAATCAGTCTCTTGATCATGTCGATCTCCCTACGATCAGGATTGGATTCAGGCCCACGGCATCAGCAGTTTCGCGATGCCGCGCATAATGAGGTCGAGCACGACGCCGGTGAGACCGAGCACGATCAGCCCCATGATCACGATGTCGGAGAGCAGGAATTTTGCGGCGTCCCAGATCATCCAGCCGATGCCGGCGGATGCCGCGACGATTTCGGCGGCGACGAGAACGGTGTAGGTGAATCCGAGCGAGATGCGCATGCCGGCGAGAATCAGCGGTCCCGCCGCCGGCAGGTAGACGTGAAAGAGCAGGTGGCGCCGGGTCGCGCCGAGCGACTGAGCGGCGCGCACATAGACCGGGTCCACGCTGGTGACGGCCTGGATCGTCGAGATGACGATGCCCGGCAAGCCGGCAAGAAACAGCAGCGACAGCTTCGAGCTCTCACCGATGCCGAGCCACATCACCAGCAGCGTATAAAGACCGAGCGGCGGCAGTGGCCGGTAGAACTCGATCAACGGATTGAGCAGCGCGCGTGCGTTGCGCGACACGCCCATGATGACGCCGAGCGGAATGCCGATCAGGCAGGCCAGCGTGAAGGCCGTGAGGATACGATAGAGGCTTGCGCCGAGATGCTGAAGCAGTGTCGCGCCCTGATAGCCCTTCGTCATCGTCTTGACGAACGCGGCCCAAACCGCCTGCGGCTTCGGCAGGAACAGCTCGTTGGCCCAGCCCCTCTCCGTGACGATGGCCCAGCCAGCCAGCAGCACTGCGACGGTAAGCGTCGAGAGCAGCACCGATCGAGAGACCTTCGGAAGCCGCAGCCGCAGGCTGCCGCGTCGCGTCCGATCCGCCGAGATCGGAATGGCCATGGGGCTCGCCTCGACGCTCATGTCCGCACTCCCAGGATCTGCATGATGGTCAGCGCGTAGATCCGCGTCGCCATCACCGACTTGGTGATCGAGATGTTCTCGTTGTCGACGGCCCAGCCGTCTTCTCCGGGACCGAACGTCACCGCATTGATGCCGGCTTCGCGGAAGCGGATCGTGTCGTTGAAGGCATTCTTGCGGTTGACCCCGGGCTCGCGGCCCATCAGACGCCGGTAAACCGTGCGCAAGGAGCGGCAGGGCTCCTCCTCGACCGGCACCGGTTCGGTCGCGTTGACGAACAGCGAGCCGGGCACCTGGCGCACCTCCACCTTGACGTCGTTCACGCCCGCAAAAGTGTCCCGTCCGAGACGCTCGATGTCCGAGATCACGCTCGACAGGGTCATGCCGGGCACGATGCCGACCACGGCGAGCGTAATGGTGCAGGCATCCGGCGAGAACTGCATCTCGCCAGGCAGGCCGGCCCGAATGCGCACCACGGCGCAGCAGGGCGGCGTATGGCCCATGAACTTGCTGGGCACATGCGTGAACGCCATGTCCTTCAACTTCGGCAACAGCTTTGCCGCTTCCATGATGGCGTTGACGCTGATGTCCGGCCGCCAGATGTGCGACTTGATGCCGTGAACGGTGAGCTCGATCAGGCAGTGGCCGGAATTGGCCACCGACAGGTTCATGCCCCAGTCCTTGTTGACGTCACCCCATGCTGTCGGCTCGGCGGTGATCTCGTAGTCGGCGGTAAGGCCGACCTTGTTCAGCATGTAGATGGAGCCCTCGGTGCCGTTCCGCTCCTCATCGACGGTGTAGCAGCACATCAAGGTGCCATCGAACTTCACACCCGCTTCGATCAGGGCCTGCACTGCGAGCAGCGATGCTGCGAGGTTCCCGCGCGTGTCGGACGTGCCGCGTGCATAAAGCAGATCGCCGTGGCGCGTCGCCTTGAACGGATCGAAATCCGTCATGTGCCATTTCTCGGGCTCGACGACCGGATAGGTGTCGAGGTGATCGTTGAGAATGAGCGAGGGCGCGCCGGCCCGTCCCTTGAGCACGCCGAGCACGTTCGGCCGGTGCGGCTGCGCGCTGTGCTTGGTGACCTCCATGCCGAGCGCTTCGAGCTTGCCCGCGACCAGCATCGAGGTCGCCTCTTCCTCGGCAGGCGGCAAATCTGGATCCAGCGGATTGCCGGAACGGGGCTGGCCGGTGCGGATCAGCTCGGATGCGAGTTCAAGCCAGCGCTCCTCCGTGATGTGCGACAGCACGCGCTGTTCGAGATCCGAGTAAGGAGGGGCAAGAGGCATCCGCATGACGGGTTCCGCTGGCTCACGGCGCCGGCAGCGCCGTTTCGTGGCAGCCTCCCCACTGCAGCGATTGTGCCAACTGCCGGCAAAGCCCGCCGCGACACAATTGTCGTTTTGATTTCAACGATTTAGACAAGAATTGCGAGTTGCGCAAATTTTTGCGCCCGGGATGCGCTCTGCCGAAGACGCGGCGTCGGCTGAACAGGCAGGGCTCAGCGCGAGGCCGGCCGGTCCAGATATTCCATGCGGCGCCACGCGTGCAGGACTCGGCGCCCGTTGCGCGCGAACGCGAAACAATGACCGCCGCCGGCGGAGCGGGCCTGCAATGATCTCGGCGGTCTCGATCGCCTTGCGCTCGCCGCTGGAGACGATCTGCGTGGTGCTTGAGAGCCAGCTCGCATTCGCAAGCCCCCCGGTGCGCGTTCGGCCGATCGGACTGAGGCTCCATTGCGGCACCGGCACCGCGGGGTCAATTTGCACCTGCGGGTGGGTGAGATAGCGACGATATCAGCGGACATTTTAATCGTCCGCGTACTCGTCTTCTTCGCGCTTGTGCGCGGTGCTCTTACGCGCAGCGAGCGAGCCGGTCACGGAGGGATCGCGCGCATTCGCATAAGGATTGCGCCCGCCCGCTCGCGCGGCAACCTCTTCGCCGGAGACGGCGGCGGGCTGGCAGATCAGGCGACGGCTGGCACGGCGCATCAGATCGACGTGGATGTGATCGTAGTGATAGACGTTCGATCCAGGCGCCAACACCGTGGTGAAATGCGCGCACGCGCCGGACTGCACGTCACGCAAAAATCCCTGCTCTTCCGGCATGCCGCGCCAACCATCCTTCACGGTGACGCGGCGGCCGTCGGCGAGCACGAACGCTGCGATATCGAGCGCATTGCCGAAGGCGTGCTCTGAAATGTGGGCATGCGAATTGCCGTTCATGCCGCGGCAGGAATAGGCGGAGATCTGTTTGATCTCGGCGACGCGAGCGCCAAACCAGCGCATTGCCGAGGGCTGCACGGAATCGGCAAGCCAACGGTCTAGCTCGGAGACGATCGGACAGGCCAGCGTCGCGGTCGGCTTCACGGCGACGGGGCCGACGGCGGTGACGGGATTGCCCTGCGCCGGACCAAGACGCGGCAGCGGCTGCTGCGCGGGCGCCTGCGAATACGGCGCCGGCCGCGCCGGATAGCTTGGTGCATTCATGTAGCGCGATGCGCCCGACGCATCGGTGCCCTCGGGCGGCAGGTCGATCTCGTCCTCCTGCTGCGCCACGCCGGGTGCATTCAGAGGCATTGGACCAGGCGAGGCGCCATAGCCGGAAGGCCGCCGCACCGCGCTCTCGGGATAGTTTGAGCGTTGCGGATAGTTCTGGCCTTGCGGGTAATTCGATCGCGGCTGCGTCACCGGCCAGCGCGGCTGGTTGCCGACGCTCCCGGGCGGACGCAGTTCCTCATCGGCAAAGCCGTAGCTGCTCGAGCCTTCGCCGAGGGCGGCGACCTTGAGCGGAAACTCCGCGCCGCACATCCCCGGCCCGGAGATCGGGTCGATGCGGACGAGATCCGGCCCCTCTTTCACCGCGCCTGATTTCAGGCATGCGGCTTCGGCCTCGGCCCGCCACGGTTCACGTTCGGCCTGGAAGAAGCCGCGTCCGCAACCCGCTAGCGAAACAAGGACGATGGAGCCGACGAGATACAAACGAACTCCGCGCGTCATGCACGCACGTTCGGTGAATTTACTTAAAGACTCTTCAACGTGTTGATTTCAGTCTTCTTTAACCATGCCGGCCCGCGCTCGCAGGCGCGCCTGCCGGTGACGAGCGACAGCAAGGCTGGCTTTTTCGGAAAGAGACTCTCTGTTAACCATGACGCTCTCGCGCAGGGCGGCGCGACAGCGGGAGCGACCTCATGACGTTCGCCGGGAGACTGAGCGTTATCACCGCGTACCTCGCCATCGCCTTCGTCGGCGCCATCGTGCTCGGCATGATCTAGCGGCTTCAATCGGCGGTATCGAACGCTTCCCTTACGATCGCGCGCTCCACTGCCGCGACATTGTGATCAATTTCTCCGGCTGCTCTTCGGCTCGCCTCCGGTCGTTTCCGGAACACCAGAAGTGGCCGAGTGCGCAGGCTTCGACGTGGAACTTGGCAGGCTTCGACGTGGAGCTTGCCGGAGCTCTTCAGCGTCACCGTCGCATAATAGGTGCTGCCGCTGGAGCGGCTGTAGATGTTGCCGGTCCAGACCTCGTGCGTTTTTGGCGTCATATTGACGAGCACGCTCTCGCCCCTGGTCGACGCTTCAGTGAGCGCCATCAGCGCGATCAGCGCGATCAATGTGCCAAGCGAAGTCACAAGCCGCATCATCGGCGGCTCCCTCTGTGTCCCGAGACGTTACGCAGATGGAATCGCGGCTGAATGTGCGCTGCCTCACCCAGCGGCGGCGAGCCGTTGTGACATCTATCACAGAACGCTCGATCGGCCCGGCGTAGGGTCGAACCAAGCTTCATCCACGGGTGACTTCAGTCCTGTCGGGACCACACATTTTTCGGAGGTTGTCATGAACAAGCTCACCATCGCCGCCGCTGCCCTCTTCCTCGCTTCGACCGCCGCCGCGCATGCCGGCAATTCGCTCTCGTTCCAGATCGAAGGCCAGCACATCCGCATCGAGACGCCGCGCAACTGCGCCTCGCTCAACTGCGTGACCATCGTCGCACCGGGCCTGTCGGACAAGCCGATCAAGCTGAACAACATCAACCTCAAGGGCCTTGGTTCCAAAGACTTTGGCTCCAAAGACTTTGGCTCCAAGGACGATGACATCGACACCACGCCGGCTCCGGCCACGACCGCGCAGCCCGCGCCGGCTCCAGTGCAGCAACAGGCCCCGGTGCAGTCGACCGCGCCGGCAGCGCCCGCTATCGCGGCTCTGGCCACGACGGTTGCCGCTGCCCCGGCCGCGGGCTACGACACCACGACGCAGACTGCGCCCGTTGCGACTCCTGCTCCCGCTGCCGCCCCCGCGCCGGTCGCGGTTGCGCCGGCTCCGGTTGCCGCCGCGCCTGCGCTTGCCGCCAACACGCCGATCGGCGTCTGGGCCACCGAAGAGAACAAGGGCAATGTCCGCGTCGAACAGTGCGGCGCCAATCTCTGCGGCTACGCCGCGAAGACCAACGAGCGCATCCTGATCAACATGAAGCGCGAGGGCGCGAAGTGGAGCGGCCGCATCCACGACCCCGACTCCGGCAAGAACTACGATTCGACGATCGCGATGAAGGGCCCGAATGCAATGCGCGTGCAGGGTTGCGCCTTCGGCGGCATGTTCTGCGGCGGCCAGACCTGGAAGCGCGTGAGCTGACGCACCACCGTCGTCCCATACTATCGTCATCCCGGGCGATGCAAAGCATCGACCCGGGATCTCGCGCGACAGCTTCACTTTATCCCCTCACCCTGAGGAGCCTGCGAAGCAGGCGTCTCGAAGGGCGAGGCCCGGGATCGAGAGCCGGGCCGGCATGGTTCGAGACGCGCGCAAGAGCGCGCTCCTCACCATGAGGGGAAAGAGTTGCATTTGAACGTTCACCGCTCCCGTGCGATAGACATTCATCCGCCGTTCAGCTGTATCAGGCTGATATCGGTCGATCTCGCCTCGCGTTTCTCACCGGGACCTCTTCGTGACTTTTATCGTGGCTTGGCGCCGCCTCGTGTTCGCGCTTGTGCTGCTGGCGTTGCCACCGGCCTGTGCGAGTGTTGCGTTCGCATCCGATGCGATCGAGCCTGCGCAGGCGCAGCCGCAAGCACAACCGACGCCCGCCCCCTCTCCGACGCCCTCAGCTTCACCCGCTCCCGCGACGGATGCGCAGTCCGCCGCCGTCGAGCCGATCGGCAACGTCGCGACGGTGACAGGCATCGCGACCGTGATCCGCGACAGGAATTCCTACCCGCTGCGGGTGCGAGACGACATCTATCTCAACGACGTCGTGCAGACTTCGTCCAACTCCACGCTCGGCATCACCTTCAACGACGCGACCACATTCAATCTGTCGGCCAGCGCCAAGATCACCATCGACACTTATGTCTATGACGACGGCGGCAAGCAGAACGCAGGCGTCTTCGACATCGCCAAGGGCACGGTGGCGTTCGTCGCTGCGGCGGTGGCAAAGACCGGCGACATGAAGATCACGACGCCGACGGCGACGCTCGGCATCCGCGGCACCACCGGCGTCATCGACGTGCCGGAAGGCGCGGCCGCGAACAACGCCAACAATGTCAACATCAAGCTCTATCCCGACGCCGACGGCCGGGTCGGACACATCGACGTCGACGACCGCACGAACGGGACGCGGCTCGGCGCACTGACGCAAGGATCGAGCGGTTTTGCGATCCGACCGGGCACAGCCGCTGCTGGCGTCATGCGCTTTGCCGCGGTGCCGATCACGATCGCGCCACAGCAGATCGCGCGCGACCGCGGCTTCGTCAGCCAGGTGCATCTGGCGCAGACCACGGGCCGGCAGATCGTCATCGAGCAGCGCGACTTCCGCCGCGCCAATCCGACCGCGAGCCCGCGCATCCCGCGTCCGTTCCAGCCGCCGCAACAGCAGCAATTGCGACCGAACACAGCGCCCGGACAACAGCCGCAGCGGCCGAACGGCCAGCCCGGTCAGAACAACCGTCCAGGCCAGCAGCAGCCGGGCGCACCGAACCGTCAAGGCGCCCAGCCGCCGCAGCGGCAGGGCCAAGGGCAAGGCCAAGGCGGCGCCGTGCAGCCGGGCACGCCGCGCGCGGGTCAGGGTCAGCAACAGCAAGGCCAGAAGCAAGGCGCGGGACGTCCGGTAGGTGCGCCGCGCAGCGGGCAAGGCACGCAGCCTAACGGCGCGCCGCAAACCCAGCCGCAGCGCGGTGGACAAATTCAAACTCAGCCCGGAGGAGTCGCGCCGCCGCCGCCGGGCGGGACACAGCAGCAGCCCGGCCAGCAGCTGCAACTGCCACGCACCGGCATGCAGCCGGGGCAGCCGCCCGCCGGTCAGCAGCCAGGCCTGCAGCGCCCGGGCGGATTCCAGCAACGCCTGCCGGGCGCACAACGACCCGGAGCGCCACGCAAACCGGCGCCCGCTCCGAAGGAGAAGGAGCGGCGGTGATTGTGCCGCCCCTCACCCTGAGGTGCTTGCGAAGCAAGCGTCTCGAAGGGCGAGGCCACAGTTGGGCCTCGTGGTTCGAGACGCGCGCGATGCGCGCTCCTCACCATGAGGATTGACGTCGAGCGCAATCAGCCTCCCTCCTCTCCGTCATTGCGAGCGCAGCGAAGCAATCCAGAGTGCCTCCGCGGAAAGATTCTGGATTGCTTCGCTGCGCTCGCAATGACGATTTGGAGAGAGCTGGTGCGCTCTCCCCAACCGTATCAGCCCGCGGATGCTTACGCGCCCGCAAGCGCGGCACGATGAGAGCTCACGCCTCACCGCGCAACCACGCTCGTACCTTCTGCAACAGGCCATGGCGCAGTTCGTCGCTGGAGGCGGCTTCTACCGGTGTCCGGGTCTGCATCGCGGCGTCGACATCGCCGCTTGCCAACGGCGGCGTCGGCTCCGCATCGGCCGGCGCAAGCCCGGCCGATGCGAGTGCGATCGGGCCGACTTGTACCAGGAACGCGCGCTCATATTCGCGCGACAGGCGCGCAAGCGCGTCTTCTAGCGTCAGCCAGTCGACCGCCTTGATGTCGCTCATCAGCTTGCGGACGGGACCGCCCTCGACCTCCATGCGCCAGAAATGCACGACCTTGGAGCGACCACCGGACTGGTAGACGAGCGTGCCCAAAAACTCGCGGATAGCGACGTCGTGGCCGGTCTCTTCCAGCACCTCGCGGTGCGCGGCTTGCTTCGGCGTCTCGCCGTCGTCGAGCTTGCCCTTGGGCAGAACCCATTCGTTGCGCTTGCGCTGGCGCACGACGGCAATCAGCGGCGTCGCACCACGCCGCAGCACAATACCCCCCGCCGCCATGACCGGCGCCCGTGCCATCACCAAATCCGTAGTCGTAGAAACGTCCCCACGAGCGATATAGGCGGCCGACGCGGCGGATTGAAGGCTAGTTTTTTCTCAGCAGCGCTTGACCCGCCCGGATGCGCGTGCCTTCGGCGATGCCGTCGCAGAACGTGAAATCGCCGGGCGCGAGCATGATGATGGTCGAACCGTGTTCGAACCAGCCGAGCTCCTCGCCCTTGCTCACATTGACGTCGCAGGGAAAATTGACCGGCCCCCTGGTCTGCGCATTCAGCACCATGTCGAGGAAGTGCAAACGGATGCTTGCGACCAGGATCGCGGCGACCGGCACCAGCGTCACGGCTTCGCCGGTTGGCAAATGCGTGCGGATCACCGCGCGCTCGTTCTTGCAGAACAGGCGCTCGACGCGCTTGAGCGCGATCGGGTTGACGTTCCAGACGTCGCCATGGATCAGCGTGACGCGCTCGATATGCGCGTCATAGGGAGCGTGGAAGCGGTGATACATGCTCGAGGTCAGCCGCAGCGTGACGAAGGAGCCGTTGCGGTGCTGGTCGACCAGCGCGGAATCGCCGAGCAAATCGAGCAGCGAGTAAGGCGCGCCCTTGACCTGAAACAGCTCGGTGTCGGCGATCCGGCCATGAGCACCGACGATGCCGTCCGACGGGCTGGCGACCACCGCCGGGTCCGGATCGAACGGCCGCAGACCTGGCTTCAGCTCCCGGGTGAAGCAATCGTGCAGACTCCTGAAATGGGTTTTTCGCGCCTCCGACAGATCGAGGTCTGAAAACAGCTTCCACAGCGCGATCGAGCCGTCCCGAATGAGCGGATTCTCGATCTTGGAGAACCAGCCCATGAAGCGGGTCAGGGCCGCGCGGGGGATGCGGTTGGTCAACAGGAAGTTGAGGTCTTCCTGCTGGGTGAATGAAGCGATGAGGGCTTTGACTGTCATGAATCTGTCAGCTCGCAGTATTAGCGCTTGTTGTCATGGAAACGACACTCCCGATTCTCTCTTTGTCCGTGGCCGCCGCAGCGTCCGCTGCCGCCGCCTTCCCGAAGCTTAAAGCGCGCCTGGAGCTGTCCCGCGCCAAGCATCGCTCCCTCTCCGGGCATTCCAAGATGTCGCGCCGGGTGGCGAAGCTGGTCCCGTTCTACGAGTTCGAAGGCGATGCGTACTTCGCCTGCGATGGCGCGCCGGCGAACGTCGCAACGCAGCGCAAGGACGCCTTCTTCCGTCTCGCCGCCCTCTATGCGGAGCGCTACCCCAAGGGCCGCGCGATGACGAAGGAAGCGGCGGAGAAAATCTCCGACCTGCACTTCACCGAGACCTACCGCGTGCCGTTCCCCTTCTCGCGTCTCGTCCGCGAGCATTTGGGCACCTCGACCTTCGTGGAGTCCTCGCGCGGCGTCACCGTCACGGATGTCGACGGCAACACCTCCTACGACCTCACCGGGTCCTACGGCGTCAACATCTTCGGCAACGACTTCTATAAGGAGTGCATCGAGGGCTCGGAGAAGCGCGCACATGCGCTCGGACCGGTGCTCGGCCCCTACCATCCCGTCATCCTCGAGAACGTGGCGCGGCTGTGCCAGATCTCGGGCCTCGACGAAGTCTCCTTCCACATGTCCGGCACCGAAGCCGTGATGCAGGCGGTGCGGCTTGCGCGCTACCACACCAGGCGCACGCATCTGGTCCGTTTCGCCGGCGCCTATCACGGCTGGTGGGGCGACGTGCAGCCCGGCGTCGGCAATCCGATCACCGCGCAAGAGACCTACACTCTCGCCGAGATGTCGGAGAAGACGCTGCACGTGCTGCGTACGCGAAAAGATATCGCTTGCGTGCTGGTCAACCCGCTGCAGGGGCTGCATCCGAATGCCAGCGCGCCCGGCGATTCCGCGCTGGTGGACTCGTCCCGCGGCGGCAGTTTCGATCGCGCCGCCTACACCGAATGGCTGAAGAAGCTGCGCGAGGTCTGCACCGAGCGCGGCATCGTTCTGATCCTCGACGAGGTGTTCGTCGGCTTCCGTCTCGCCGCCGGCGGCGCCCAGGAGTATTTTGGCGTGCGTGCCGACATGGTGACCTACGGCAAGAGCCTCGCCGGCGGCCTTCCGGTCGGCGTGGTCTGCGGCAGGAAGGAATTGATGCGCCGCTTCCGTGACGATCGTCCCGCCGACGTCTGCTTCGCCCGCGGCACCTTCAACTCGCACCCCTACGTCATGACGGCGATGGACGAGTTTCTGAGCCGGCTCGCCAGCCCGAACTTCCGCGCCGTCTATGACGGATTGGAAGAGACCTGGAACGGCCGCGCGCAAAAGCTCAACCGGACGATGACCGATGCTGACCTTCCGGTACGGTTCGCAAACTTCTCGTCGATCTGGACGGTGAAGTACACCACGCCGTCCCGCTACAATTGGATGCTGCAATACTACCTGCGCGCGGAAGGCCTGTCCTTGAGCTGGGTCGGCACCGGACGGCTGATCTTCAGCCTGAACTACACCGACGCCGACTTCACCGAAGTCGCCGAGCGCTTCGTCCGCGCCGCCGAAAAGATGAAAGCCGATGGCTTCTGGTGGCACGATGGTGTGCTCACCAACAAAAGCATCAAGCGACAGATCCTGAAAGAGATGCTGGCCAAGCGCCTCGGGCGCTGAGGCCGACGCAAACACCGCTGTCGCCTCCCCCCAGACGTGGATGCCCGGGACAAGCCCAGGCATGACGCAACCATCAGACATCGGAGTGCTGGATCTGCGCGGCGTGCTCAGGCGTGGTGCTCTTCGAGCGTGGACTCGCCGATCAGGCCCAGCGTGTGCTCGGGGTTGAGATGCAGGCCGGGGTCCATCAACTCGCCGCGCAGCAGCGCCAGTGGCGCGTTGCGGTAGAGCATCAAATCGTGGAAGGGGTCGGTCAGGATCTTGGTCATCCAGACGAGGCCGGTCTCGACGTCGCGGATGAAGAACAGGTGCACCGTGCGGAACATGAGACCGCCGCCGCCGACCACGAGCCAGATCTTGGCCACCTGCCGCATGAAGTCGGTCGCGCCCGCCCAGGGCGTGAACAGGCCGAACAGCGTGGGATCGACCAACAACACCGCCGGCGACAGCGCCCAGATCGACATCAGCACCACCTTGCGCCGAAGGTTGTAACCGACCTTGATCTCTTCCTTGTGCTCGTGCGTCGCCTGGTTGAGCTGGTCGTAGCCGTGCGGCTCGAAGAAGAAGTGACCGGCCTGGCGCGAGGTCATCGACACCAGCCAGCCGACAAGCGCGGAGATCATGGGGTCGACGAACAGCCAGACATAGGCGAACAGAAAGCTCAGCGCGCTGACGAAGTGCAGGCTCTGATTGATGCGGCTGTGGTGATAGTAGCGATGGTCGTCCCAGCGCTGGATCCGCAGCAGCTCGAGATAATTCTTGATCATGCTCTCCCCCAAAATGCTTTCGGGTTCAGGATTTACAGGGATTCGGTGTAGGCCGTGTGACATCATCATTTTGTCATGTGACGATGTGCAGCGGCGCGATGACGCACGGTTACTTTCTCCCCTCATCCTGAGGAGCGCGGAACGCGCGTCTCGAAGGATGAAGGCCCGAGTGCAGCAGCGTGGGCCTTCATGGTTCGAGACGGCGCTTGCGCGCCTCCTCACCATGAGGAGCGGCAGTCAAGCCGCCTTGGCGACGTCGATCTTGCGGAAGCGCACCAGCGAGAAATGACCGAGCGGCGGAATCAGGCGGCGCTCGGAAAGCTCGATGCCGTCGGCACGGGCCAGCCACTTGGCGTAGCGCGACCAGGCGAACTCGGCGGTGCGGAAGCCGAGCGGACGCACCACCGGCTGGAGCTTCTGCTCGATGAAGCGGCGCATGCCGGTATCGGCGCTGACGCGGGTGAGGATGATCAGCTCGCCACCCGGACGCAGCACGCGGGCGAATTCGTCGAGCGCGACTTCCGGATTCGGCACGGCGGTGACGACATACTGGGCCATCACGACGTCGAAGGAATTGTCGGGGAATTCGAGCCTTTCGGCATCCATCACCGCGAGGCCTTCGACGTTCCCCAGCTTGCCCTCGGCGACGCGCTGGCGCGCCTTGTCGAGCATCGCTTCCGAAATGTCGGTGCCGAAGATGCGCAGATGCGGCGCGTAGAGCGGCAGCGAGATTCCGGTGCCGACGCCGACCTCGAGCACGCGGCCGCCGATCTTGTTGGTGGCCGCGATCGCGGCCTGCCGACCCTTGGCGAACACGCCTCCGAACACGAGGTCGTAGACCGGCGCCCAGCGGTCATACGCCTGCTCGACCGTGCCACGGGTGAGGTCGAGCTGCTGGGTGCCGTCAAGATTCATGATCTTAGCCATCGATGGGGTTCTCGCTGTGGTCGAACGGTTGAGATCAGCCGCGCACCGGCCGCCGCGCCATGACCGGCGAGGCGCGCAAGGCACGGCTGGGCTGAAGTGAAGTGAGGTTGCCGACGAACTGGCGCGCGCTGTTTTCCCAGGAACGCTCCAGCGCGAAATGACGACAGGTCTCGCGCGACATGGTGAGCGCGCGCAGGCACGCGGTACGCAGATCGTGATCGATCGCGCCGATCGGATGATCGGCGATGACATCCTTCGGACCCGTCACCGGAAACGCCGCAACCGGCGTGCCGCAGGCGAGCGCTTCGAGCTGCACCACGCCGAACGTATCGGTCAGGCTCGGAAACACGAACACGTCGGCGGCGGCAAGATGCGCGCTGAGATCGGCGCCCTTCTTCTCGCCGAGGAAGACGACATCGGGGTACTTCTTTTCAAGTGCGGCCTTCTGCGGGCCGTCGCCGACGACGACCTTGGTGCCGGGCAGGTCGAGCGAGAGGAAAACCTCGAGATTCTTCTCCACCGCCACGCGGCCCATCGTCATGAAGATCGGCCCGGGCAGATCGAGCTTTGCCGGCGAGGCGGGATGAAACAGCTCGGTATTGACGCCGCGCGTCCAGAAGCCGAGCCGCTTGAAGCCGCGCTCGGACAGCTCCTGCCGCAGCGAGGGCGTCGCCACCATGGTCATGGCGGCGGCATCGTGGAAGTGGCGCAGCACGGCATAGCCGACGGCGGTGGGGATGCCGGTCCGCACCGAGACGTATTCCGGAAAACGCGTGGTGTAGGAGGTGGTGAAGGCGAGCCGGTTGCGGCGGCAATAGGCTCGCGCCGCCCAACCGATCGGCCCCTCGGTCGCGATGTGCAGGGCTTCCGGCGCCGCCTTCTCGATCCGCCGCGCGATCTCTTTGCCGCTCGGCAGGGCAATGCGCAGCCCCGGATAGGTCGGCAGCGGCCACGATCGAAAGCCGTCCGGCGTGACGAAGTCGATCTCGACATCCAGTGCCTTGGCGGCACCAGCCAGCGAGGTCAGCGTCCGGACCACACCGTTAACCTGCGGATGCCAGGCGTCAGTCGCGATTAATACCCGCATGGGGAAATCCCGAGAGTTTGATGATTCTCGGCTTAGGACCATCAACCACGGATATTTCAGGCGTGTGACGTCATAGAAATGTCGGCCCGCTGTTTTGTTCGTTAACGGGTCCGCGCAGCCACGAAACCGTCATGAAACAATCCTTTCCGCCATGAAACCGTTTTCGGTTTTCCGCGCAAACGTCCCGAAACTTCTTGCCGTTAGTGATCTACGCAACAGAGCACCGAAACGGTGCCGGGGTGACTAAGAACACCGCGCAAACAGGGGCGACCAATGATCAATCTGGACATGTTGAAGACTTATTCGCGCGCCGTTGCTTTTGGCGCGGTGGCTGTGACCGCGATCGCGTTCGCCGGCCCGGCCAAGGCCGCGCCCGTGCAGCTCTTCCCCTTCTTCCAGCCGTTGCCGACGATCGCAGCGCCGCAGCCATACCAGCCTTATCAAGCCACGCCCTATCAGGCCGCGCCGTCCGAAGATCGGGACGCTGTCGAAACGCCGGCGCGGTTCCGTCGCCAGACGGTCTCCTATGCGACGCGTGAGGCACCGGGCACCATCATCATCGATACGCCCAACACCTATCTCTATCTCGTGCTCGGCAACGGGCAGGCGATGCGCTACGGCATCGGCGTCGGCCGTGACGGCTTCACCTGGTCCGGCACGCAGTCGGTGACCAAGAAGGCCGAGTGGCCGGATTGGACCCCGCCGCCGGAGATGATCGCCCGCCAGCCCTATCTGCCGCGCCACATGGCCGGCGGCCCCGGCAATCCGCTCGGCGCCCGCGCCATGTATCTCGGCGGCACCATCTACCGCATCCACGGCACCAACGCGCCCGAGACCATCGGCAAGCACGTCTCCTCCGGCTGCATCCGCCTGACCAATGACGACGTCGCGGATCTCTACTCCCGCGTCAACGTCGGCACCAAGGTGATCGTGCTGCCGATGACGGAACGCCGCGCCGACCTCGGAGCCGCGACGCGGTAAGCGGCAGGACATTGTGACGCAAACGGCCCCGGAACCCACCGGGGCCGTTTTCGTTTGCCCTCGGCATCCCGATGCGCGCGCGTGCTGCGGCGCGATCCCCGATGGAGGCGCAAATGCAATCACGCCCGCAAACGCCGCCGGGCACATGGCTGCGCACGATGAGCGGCGCCGGCGCATTGACGCTGCTGCTGACCGCGCCCGCCTCGCTGGCACAGCACCCGGCCAGCGACGACGCAGCCCGGCAGGCCTTCAACAATTCCTGCCGCACCTGCCACTCGGTGAAAGAGGGCGACAATCGTCTGGGTCCCAATCTCAATAAAATCGTCGGACGCAAGGCCGGCTCGCTGCCGAACTACAACTATTCTCCGTCGATGAAAGAAGCCGGCTTCGTCTGGGACCAGGACAAGCTCACCCGCTTCATGGTCAAGCCGGACGAGATCGTGTCCGGCAACAAGATGCAGCCCTATGGCGGCGTCTCGGCGGAGGAAGCGGCGAAGGTGGTTGGTTATTTGCAGGCGGCTTCGCAGTAACCAACCCCGCGATGCAGGGGCCGCTTCGTTTGGAGTCGGTGATCGTGGCCATCCTTCGAGACGCCCGCCTGCGGCGGGCTCCTCAGGATGAGGTCGGAGCGTGCGGCCCGCAGGATAGTAGTTGAGCCTCATCCTGAGGAGCCGCGCTACTAGCGGCGTCTCGAAGGACGAGGCTTTCACTCTGCCGGGAGCCCCTCAAGTCTGCCCGCGCCGCCGCTCCGAGATCAGCCTCAGCCATGCCGCCGAATGAAACGCGCTCATCAGCAGATACATCGGCACCATCCCGCCCAGCAAAGATTCGTGTCCGGCGGCGCACAGCATGTCCGCCGAGCCGCCGCCGAGCACGGCCGTCAGCACGGCCATGATCGCGCAGGTGGGCGTGGCCGCCAGCCCCAGCCATCTGGCGAGGTGACGCGCGGCCACGACGCGGTCACGGCTTGCACTGGGGACCGCGCTGACGGGATGGGTCATTTCCTTTCGCCTGCGGCCTCCTCGCGAAAAGCCTTCTCGCCGGCGGCCGAGATCTCGACCCATTTCTTGTCGGGCGCCGCACCTTCGGTGTAGCTGTCATGCCAGTTCCACCATTTGTAGGTCGGCGTCTGGGGATAGCCTTTCGGCGAATCCTCCCAGACCTCCTGCCGTCCCAGCGGCGTGATGTCGAGATAGTTCCAGGTGCCGCCCATCTGCTCGTCGCCACGGCTCTTGACGAAGTAGGTGCGGAAGATGCGGTCGCCGTCGCGGTAAAACACGTTCGTGCCGTGCCATTCGTCCACGCCGAAATCGGCATCGAAACTGTCGGTGACGGTGACCCATGGCATGGTCCAGCCCATCCGCTTCTTCAGCCGTGCGATATCGGCCTGCGGCGCGCGCGAGGCGAACACCAGCGTGGTGTCGCGGGCATTCAGATGCGCGACATGGGCGACCTGGTCGGCCACCATGGAGCAGCCGCGGCAGGCATGATCGGGCCAGCCGAACACGCCAGGCTCGAAGAAGGCGCGGTAGACGATCAGCTGCCGCCGGCCCTGGAAAAGGTCGGGCAGACTGACCTTGCCGCCGGGCCCCTCGAACGCATAGGTATTGGTGACTTCCATCCACGGCATGCGCCGGCGTTCGGCGGCCAGGGCGTCGCGGGCACGGGTATGCGCCTTTTCCTTCACGAGCAGTTGCTGACGGGCGGCCTCCCAGTCCTGCGGCGACACCACCGGCGGTGTTTGCATGGCAGCCTGTCTGTTAGTTCCTGCGTTTTCTGATGATGTCATCATGGCTCTCCTGTTTCCGCACATTGTCGGCCGTCAACGATTTCTCGCACCGGACAGTTGCGGAGTGGGAGTAACAAGTGTGGCGGGATTTTAATGGAGTCGCTGATCACGGCCGCGGCGCGCGCGCTCGAAGCCGGCGATCCGCTCGGCGCCTTGAACCGCGTTGCTCTGCGCAACGATGCACCTTCGCTGGCGCTGCGCGGCATCGCGATGGCGCAGCTCGGCGATCTCGCGAAGGCGAAGACGCTGCTGCGGAGTGCCGCACGCGCCTTCGGGCCGAAAGAGGCGGTCGCGCGCGCAAGATGCGTGGTCGCGGAAGCCGAGATCGCGCTCGTCTCCCGCGACCTGAACTGGCCGGCAAAGACGCTCGCGGCCGCGCGGGCGACGCTCGCAAGCCACGGTGACCTCGCCAACGCGGCCCATGCGGGCCACATCGAGGCGCGCCGTCTTCTTCTCGTCGGGCGCCTCGAGGAAGCCGAACGCACGCTGGCGGAGATCAAGACCACGCCGCTCCCCCCGGCTTCGCAGGTCGTCCGCGAGCTTGTGATCGCCGGCATCGCCCTCAGGCGGCTCAGAACGAAAGACGCGCGCGTGGCGCTCGGTCGCGCGGTGCGCGCAGCACGGCAGGCCGGCATTCCCGCGCTTGCGGCCGAGGTCGAGATCACGACCTTCGTGCTCGACACGCCCGCAGCGCGCCTGATCACGCGCGGGCACGAACGGCCATTGCTGCCCGAGGAGGTCGAGGACCTCGCGACATCAGAGGCGCTCGTGGTGGATACGTTTCATCACGCGGTTCGCAGGCGAGGCATCGTCGTGCCGCTCGGAAGGCGGCCAGTGCTGTTCGCGCTCGCCCGCGTCCTGGCGCAGGCCTGGCCCGCGGATGTCTCGCGGGAGGCTTTGATCACAGCAGCTTTTCAGGCGAGGCACGTCGACGAATCGCATCGCGCCCGGCTTCGCGTCGAAATCGGGCGGCTCCGCACCAAGCTCAAGCCGCTCGCCGATGTCAGCGCGACGAAGCAGGGTTTTGCGCTGACACCGCGAAAGACGCGGCAAGTTCTGGTGTTGGCACGGCCCGTCGAAGAAAAGCACGCCACTGTGCTCGCCTTCCTCTCCGACGGCGAGCCCTGGGCGAGTTCGGCCCTCGCGCTGGCGCTGGGAACGAGCGCGCGCACCGTGCAGCGTGCCCTCGAAGAGCTGGCGCGGTCGAACAAGGTGCAGTCCTTCGGACACGGCCGGGCGCGGCGCTGGATGACGCCGCCCGTCCCGGGTTTCCCGACAGGCTTGTTACTCCCCGGACCGCTCCTGAAGACGTAAGGTGGGGTCACACCACAGGGACCGAGCAACATGAAGCGTTCAGCCGCCGAGATCGTCAGGGAATACGGGCCCTTTGCGGGCGTCGATGCCGTGCACGGCGTCACCTATGACGGCGCCCATGTGTGGTTCGCGTCCGGCGACAGGTTGAACGCGGTCAATCCGGCCAATGGCAAGATCGCCCGCTCCATCGATGTCGCCGCGCATGCGGGAACGGCGTTCGACGGCCGGCACCTGTTCCAGATCGCCGAGGACCGCATCCAGAAGATTGACGCTGCGACCGGCAAGGTGCTCGCCACCATCCCGGCACCTGGCGGCGGCGGCGATTCCGGATTGGCCTGGGCCGAGGGCTCGCTCTGGGTCGGACAGTATCGGGAACGCAAGATCCACCAGGTGGATCCCCAGACTGGAAAGGTTCTCCGCACCATCGAAAGCAAGCGCTTCGTCACCGGGGTTACCTGGGTGGACGGCGAATTCTGGCACGGCACCTGGGAAGGCGAGGACAGCGACATCAGACGGATCGACCCCGAGACCGGCAAGGTGCTGGAGCAGCTCGACCTGCCCGCCGGGACCATGGTGTCAGGACTGGAGTCCGACGGCGGCGACCGCTTCTTCTGCGGCGGCGGCAGTCGCGGCAATGTGAGAGCGGTTCGCCGTCCCAAGCGCAGCTAGGTGCGCACTAACGAATGCTCGGCAACGGCGCATCGCGGCCGTTAACCTGTTCGCCCCAATTCCACCCCATCGGTGCGCTCTAGCGCCCTCCTCGCCTGCCCTGTAGACTTCTGCCCCGGGCGGCCTGGGGGATTGATGCGACTAACGCTGAACTTGAAGACTGTCCTGATCGCCGTCGTGGTGCTCGCGGCATCGTTTTTCGTCAGCCTGAAGGCGATGGACTGGCTGTCGCCGCGGGCGACGAATTCCGCGCCACCGGTCGCGCAATTGCCGCCGCTGCCGCCGGTCGCGAAGAGCTCAATCGTGGTGGCGCCGGTCGCCATCGCGCTGTCGGCGATCCGGGAGCAGGCCGAGAAGGCCGCGCCGCGCAATTTCGCCGGCAAGGCCGAGAACCCGATCTCACAGATCCTGCAGGACGCCGACATCGGCTGGTCCGCCGTGCGCGGACCGATGTCGGCTGCCGGCGACAAGGACGTGCTGACAATCTCGACGCCGCTCAACGGCAAGCTGAACGTGACGGGCTCGCTGTCGTCGAAGGCGACCGGCGCGCTCGGCGAAGCACTCGGCAGCGTCCTCGGCGGTGACGCAGCGAAACGGATCGGCGCGGTCAACATCAAGAATCTGAACGCCAGCGCCGAGATCAAGGGCAACGTGGTCGTCACCTCGCGACCGAAGCTCGCGGCCAACTGGCACCTCGAGCCCAATCTCGGTGCCCAGGTCAATCTCGGCGACACCAACCTCAACGTCGCGGGCGCCAAGGTCAACGTACCGGCGCAGGTGAAGCCGCTGATCGACAAGAATGTCGGCGAGCAGATCAACATCGTCTCCGAGCGCATCCGCAACGATCCTTCGCTGCGGGAGAACGCGAAAGTGCAATGGGCCAAGGCCTGCCGCTCGATCGCGCTGCAAGGCTCGGGCTCCTCGGCCGCACTGCCGTCGCTCTGGCTGGAGATGAAGCCGATCCGCGCCATCGCGGCGCAGCCGCGCGTCGACGCGCAGGCCGTGACCCTGCTGATGGGCCTCGAGCTTGAGACCCGCGTCACCGCTACCCCGACCAAGCCCGACTGCCCGTTCCCCGACAGGATCTCGATCGTGCCGCCGACTGGCACCGGCGTGAACATCGGTGTTCCCATCGACGTGCCCTTCACCGAGATCAACAAGCTGGTCGCGGCGCAGATGGTCGGCCACACTTATCCCGAGGACGGCTCCGGCCCGGTGGACGTCACCGTCAAGAGCGTCAACGTGATCCCGTCGGGCGAGCGCCTGCTGATCTCGCTGCTGGTACGCGCCAAGGAGAAGAAGAGCTGGCTCGGTCTCGGCGCCGAAGCGACCGTGCACATCTGGGGCCGGCCGATGCTCGACCAGGCACAGCAGACGCTGCGGCTCGCCGACATCCAGCTCGCGGTGGAGTCCGAGGCGGCCTTCGGTCTGCTGGGGGCCGCGGCGCGCGCGGTGGTGCCGCAGATGCAACAGGCGCTGGTGCAGAAGGCGACGATCGATCTGAAGCCGATCGCCGCCAATGCGCGCGAGAAGGTCGCGGCCGTGATTGCGGACTTCCAGAAGAGCGAGGACGGCGTCAAGGTCGACGCGAAGATCGACAGCCTGACCCTCGCCGACATCGCCTTCGATTCCAAGACGCTGCGCATCATCGCGGAAGCCGGCGGCACGCTGAATGTGTCCGTAACGAAACTGTCGGGGATGTAGTGAACCTTCACTCACGGGTGTCGCCCGCGACTTGGTCGCTTGCGCCGCTGGCATTCTCGTCGGAGGATGCTAAGCTGTTCTTCGCAATCTCGAACGAGGTGCCGACGGCACTGTAGAGGACACCGCGAGGACACATGGAAGCCGGCATGGTCACGCCTGCGCCGGCGCTGGTGCGCTTTTCCGGCATTCAGAAGACCTATGATGGCGAGTTCCTCGTGGTGAAGAACCTCGATCTCGACATCAGGAAGGGCGAGTTCATCACCCTGCTCGGCCCGTCGGGCTCGGGCAAGACGACCACGCTGATGATGCTGGCTGGCTTCGAGGTTCCGACCCATGGCGAGATCTACCTCGCGGACCGGCCGATCAAGAACGTGCCGCCACATAAGCGCGACATCGGCATGGTGTTCCAAAACTATGCCTTGTTTCCGCACCTGACGATCGCGGAGAATATCGCCTTCCCGCTATCCGTCCGCAACACGAACAAGGCGGAAACGCAGGAGCGCGTAAAGGCGGCCTTGCGCATGATCAAGATGGAAACCTTGGCGCAGCGCCGGCCCGGGCAGCTGTCCGGCGGTCAGCAGCAGCGTGTGGCGCTCGCCCGCGCGCTGGTTTTCAATCCGCAACTCGTGCTGATGGACGAGCCCCTGGGCGCCCTGGACAAGCGCCTGCGGGAGCAGATGCAGCTGGAGATCAAGCAACTGCACGAGACCATGGGCATCACCGTCGTCTACGTCACCCACGATCAGAGCGAAGCGCTCACCATGTCGGACCGCATCGCCGTGTTCAACGACGGCATTGTGCAGCAGATCGACAGGCCCGACGCGCTGTATGAGCATCCGGTGAACAGCTTCGTCGCCCACTTCATCGGCGAGAACAATGTGCTGGCCGGCACTGTCGAGACAATCGAAAAGGAATATTGCCGCGTCGCGCTTGCTGGTGGCGGCGTCGTGACCGCACGGGCGATCAATGTATCAGGCGCTGGCGCATCGACCTCCCTGTCGGTGCGGCCGGAGCGAATCGCCATTGTCTCGGATGGCACCTCCAGCGAGGGGCCGAACCGGCTGCCCGCCAAGGTGCAGAACACGATATATCTCGGCGACCATGCGCTGGCCGTGCTCGATGTCGCCGGCAACCGCGAGTTCATGGTCAAGCTTCAACCGGGGGCGCGTGACGACTTAAGACCTGGCGAAAGCGTGTTCGTCACCTTCCGCCCCGAGGACTGCCTGGCCCTCGATCCCGTCTGATCCAACCCTGCAGCTCCAAGTGGACCGGCATCGATCAACCTCAACGCAACTCTCATGAAGAAGGAACAAGACCATGCTGAAGCGCAAGATTGCTCTGGGTTTCGCCGCGGCGCTCAGCGCCAGCGCTGCGCTGGCAACGGCCGCGCAGGCGCGTGACCTCACCGTCGTTTCGTGGGGCGGCGCGTATCAGGATGCCCAGAAGAGGGTCTATTTCGAGCCGTTCAAGAAGGGAGCGGGTGTTCCGATGAACGACGAGTCCTGGGACGGCGGCGTCGGCGTGTTGCGCGCCAAGGTGCAGGGTGGCGCCGCGACCTGGGACCTCGTCCAGGTCGAGAGCGACGAACTCGCGGTCGGCTGCGAGGAAGGCCTGTTCGAGAAGATGGACTATTCCAGAATCGGCGGCGAGGCCGCCTATATCCCGCCGTCGGTCAATCCCTGCGGTGTCGGCGCCATCCTCTATGATTTCGTTCTCGGCTACGACAGGGACAAGCTGAAGGAGGCCCCCAAAGGCTGGGCCGACTTCTTCGACACCAAGAAGATTCCAGGCAAGCGCGGCTTGCGTCAGGGTCCGAAGACCACGCTGGAGATCGCGCTCATCGCCGACGGCGTCGCACCGAAGGACGTCTACAAGGTGCTGGCGACCGACGATGGCGTCGAGCGTGCGTTCAAGAAACTGGATACCATCAAGAACGACATCGTCTGGTGGAAGGCCGGGGCCCAGCCGCCGCAATTGCTCGCCTCCGGCGAGGTGGCGATGACCTCAGTCTACAATGGCCGCATCGACACCGCGAACAAGAACGACAAGAAGAATTTCGGCATGGTGTGGGACGGAGCGCTTTTCACCCTCGACAGTTGGGTCATCCTGAAGGGCAGCCCGAACAAGGACGCGGCCTACAAGTTCCTGGACTTCGCCGGCAAGGCGGAGAACCAGTCAAAACTGTCGGAGAACATTGCTTACGGCACCTCGAACAAGGACGCCGCGGCTCTGCTCGCGCCCGCCGTTCTGAAGGACCTGCCGACGGCGCCGGACAACATCAAGAACGCAGTCGAGATCAACGTTGCCTTCTGGCTCGAGAACATCGACCGCCTGACCGAGCGCTTCAACAAATGGGCAGCGAAATAGGCCGCGACAGCACCGGCGTGCGGCGCGCATTGAAAGCATTTTCGTCGCGGCCATCCGTCGAGACGCCCGCCTTAGGCGGGCTCCTCAGGATGAGGACGGAGTGCGCGGCAGCGACTTCAGAGAGCCTCATCCCGAGGAGACCGCGAAGCGGTCGTCTCGAAGGACGAGGCGCTTGCTCAGGTTGCTCCGAAAGGCCACACGCCATTGCCACAGCCAAAATGGCGAGAGATGTCCGGTCACAGTGGGGCTCCCGATGACGGCAGCCTCCTCAACCGGCGCCGATGCCCGGACCGAGGTGCCGCTCAAGCGCCGCCTGAAGCGGGCGGAGCGCGCGCGCCAGATCAGGGCGTTGGCACTGATTCTGCCGCTTCTGCTGTTTCTGCTCTTCACCTTCGCGGGCCCGATCGCCGGCATGCTGTGGCGCTCGGTCGATGACAGGGAGGTGCGCCGGGTTCTGCCTCAAACGGTCGCTGCTCTCGCCAACTGGGACGGCAAGGACCTGCCGGACGAAAAGGCCTACGCGGCATTGGCAAGCGACATCCTGGCGGCGCGCGCCTCCGGCACCATCGCCATTGCGGCCAAGCGGCTCAACTACGCACTGAACGGCTTCCGCACGATCCTGACCAGCACAGCACGCAATCTGAAGGCGGAGCCGGAGCCCGGAACGGCCAGGGAGGCGCTGGGCAAGATCAACCCGGCCTGGCGCGAACGCACCACCTGGACGACGCTCAAGGACGCCAGTGGCCCGATGACCGGCTTCTACCTTCTGTCGGCCCTCGACCTGACGCGGAACGTGGACGGCGCGATCGTCGCAGCCCCATCGGATCAGGCCATCTACCGCAACGTTTTCGCCCGCACCTTCATCATCAGCCTTAGCGTCACGGCGCTCTGCCTGATCCTTGGCTTCCCGGTCGCCTACCTGTTGGCGACGCTGCCGCCGGGCCGGTCCAATCTGCTAATGATCTTCGTCCTGCTGCCGTTCTGGACGTCGCTTCTGGTTCGCACCTGCGCCTGGATCGTCTTGTTGCAGAGCAAAGGCGTCGTGAACGACAGCTTGCTCTGGCTTGGCATCATCGACGCGCCGTTGCGCCTGATCTACAACCGCTTCGGGGTCTGCGTGGCAATGACCCACGTTCTCTTGCCGTTCATGATCCTGCCGCTGTACAGCAGCATGAAGGCGATCTCGCCTGCTTACATGCGTGCCGCCGCCTCGCTCGGTGCGCCACCGGCCACAGCCTTCCTGCGGATCTACCTGCCTCAAACCCTGCCCGGCATCGGCGCCGGAAGCCTGCTCGTCTTCATCCTGGCGCTCGGCTACTACATCACGCCGGCACTCGTCGGGGGCGCCGCCGACCAAATGATCAGCTACTTCATCGCGCTCTACACGACCGAGACCGCCAACTGGGGCCTTGCTTCGGCGTTGGGTGCGGTTCTGCTGCTCGCCACTGTTCTGCTCGCTCTCGTCTACGGAAAGCTGGTGCAGGGCCAGCAGGTCACGGGAGGAATGAAGAATTGAGCGATAATCCTTCCCTTCGCACGCCCAGCCAGCGCATCGCGTGGACCACGACCATCGTGATCTCCACGCTGGTGTTCATCTTCCTGATCGCGCCGATCCTGGCGATCATGCCGCTGTCCTTCAGCTCGGGTTCCTACCTGACCTATCCGCTGCCGGGCCTCTCCTTGCGCTGGTATGACGACTTCATCAATTCGCCGCGCTGGATGAATTCGCTGAAGAACAGCATGATCATCGGTGTCGCCTCGACCCTGCTGTCCATGGTGCTTGGCACGCTGGCCGCACTGGGCCTGGCGCAGTGGAACAGCCGGTTCAAACCGCTCGTGCTGGCGTTCGTGTTGTCGCCGGTCGTCGTGCCCGGTGTCATCACCGCGGTCGGCCTGTATTTCTTCTTCGCACCGATCGGACTGACCGGTACTTATCTCGGCCTGATCCTGGCCCACACCGCCCTGGCGACGCCCTTCGTGGTGATCACGGTCGGCGCGACGCTGCAAAGCTTCGACACCAATTTGGCGCGCGCCGCCGCCTCGCTTGGCGCCTCGCCGCTTTACGCGTTCCGCCGCGTGATCCTGCCGCTGATCCTGCCCGGCCTGGCGTCGGGGGCGTTGTTCGCATTCGCGACCAGCTTCGATGAGGTGGTGATCGTGCTGTTCATGGCCGGTCCCGAGCAGCGCACCCTGCCACGCGAGATGTTCAGCGGCATCCGCGAGAACATCAGCCCGACCATCACGGCAGCGGCGGTGATTCTGACGACGGTATCGGTCATCCTCCTCGCCACACTGGAAGGCTTGCGCCGACGCAACGAACGGCTCAAGGGCAGCAGCGCCTGACCGGCGACTCGCGAGTTGCAGGGAACGTCAGCCGGGATGCCGTGTCTGGTTTGCAGTTGGACCGATCCGGACGACATACCGATAATGCGCGACGGTATGTCCCAGACGTAGATCGGGGCTGGACTGTGAATCGGTCCCCCGGTCCGCACAGATAGCCCCTTGGCCAATTGAAAATTTGGCCTGCTTATGAAACGACTACAAGTTGTTTGGTCACCTATTCATTTCGAAAGGCAGTCCTTTGCAAGAGATCGTCGTACAGGTCGAAAACGATCATATAGAGCGGGTCACTAGCGCTAAACCGATCGTGGCACTCTCCGAACTGATTTGGAATGCATACGACGGCGACGCATCCAGAGTTTCGGTGAATTTCCAGGGTGATGCTCTCACCAAACTATCGCTTATACAAGTCGAAGACGATGGGGACGGCATTCCTCACGAGCGCGTAGACGGTCTGTTCCAGTCGCTGGGCGGATCATGGAAACGGAAGGGCCTAAAAACAAAGCGCGGCCGCTTCCTTCATGGTGAGCGGGGACAGGGTCGCTTCAAGGCGTTCGCACTCGGCGCCAGCGCGACGTGGATTTCGAGCGCTAACGGCGCACGGTTTTCGATTGCCGGGCACAGGGCAAACCTAAAGAAGTTTATCATTTCAGATGTCTTCCCCACGACCGCCCATGGATGCACCGTCGAGATCGGAGAAATTCAGAAGGACTTCGAAATCCGAGGTGAACATGGATTTGGCGATCAAATCAGGGACGTCTTCGCCCTACAATTGTATGAAGACCCTAGCTTCGAGATCATCTACGACGGCGAACGCATCGATGTTCGCGAGGCTATCCGCGATGTCACCCCCTATGACATTGCCGTCACGCTCCCGGACGGCGCTATAGTCTCCGGAAGGCTAGAAATCGTCGAATGGCGGAGGCGCGTCGAACGTAAGCTCATGCTTTGCCTCCCGGGCAGATTTAGCTTCCATGTCATGGCGCCCGGCATCCACGCGCGCGGTTTCGATTTTACGGCCTATCTCACCGCCGACCTGTTTCGAAAGCTGGTGGACGAAAACACAGAAGGGCTCGTCGAGCTTAACCCGGCCGCAGACACGTTGATCGACGTCGCCAAAGACAAGCTCCGCGAGCATTTTCGTAGCAGGGAGGCGGAACGATCACGCAGCAAAATCCAAGAATGGAAAGACGCGAAGATCTATCCGTATGGCGATCAAGCGACCACCGATCCGATCGAACGAAATGAACGTCAGGTCTTCGACGTTGTCGCATTGAACCTCGCCGATTACAGCAATGATTTCGATAAGTCACCGCAAAGGCAGCAGCAGCTCATCCTTCAATTAGTCAAGGCGGCGATCGAAACCGGACCGTCTGCGCTCCCCGCCATTCTGGAGAAAGTTATCGATCTACCCAAAGAAAAGCAGGATGAACTCGTCGAGCTATTGCGGAAGACAACGCTGACCGCTGTCATCAATTCAGCGCGAGCGGTCACTGACCGCCTCGATTTCCTGAAGGCGCTGCAAATTCTCGTTTTCGATCCTCAGTCGAAGCGGCAACTTCTCGAACGCTCTCAGCTACATCGGATCATTGCCGAGGAAACGTGGGTCTTTGGCGAAGAATTTAATCTGATGAACGACGACGAAGATCTCTCCGCTGTTCTACGCAGTCATCTCAGGTTGCTTGGACATGATCGCACTGAGCTATCTCCCGAGCGCGTACTCGACACCGAAGGTAAGCCCGCCATAGTCGATCTCATGCTTTCGTGCCGGGTGCCAACTCCAACCGACTTCGAGCGCAAGCATCTCGTGGTCGAATTGAAACGTCCCAGCCAGCCCATCAACGAAGACATCATTTCGCAGGTAAAAAAGTACGCGAAGGCAGTGGCCTCCGACGATCGCTTCAAGGCTCCTGGCGTCGAGTGGGATTTCGTGGCGGTTTCCAATAGCCTGACTCGTGACGCCGAAATTGAAACTCGACAAACGGGCAAAACGCGCGGATTAGTTGCCGAATACGACGATCCAAAGGTCCGGGTCTGGGTGAAGACATGGGGCCAGATTGTTTCCGAAGCCGAAGGACGGCTCACGTTTTACAAGCGGCGATTAGAATACAAGGCTAACGACGCAGAGGCGCTGAGATACCTGAGGACAGTCAATCCCAATTACCTGAGTGAGGAAGTAAAAGCAAAGATTGCGGCGCTAGATCGCGACGAGCAAATTTAGTCGGGAGCACGGGAGCCAAATGGCTGGCCAGAAGAATGAGCAACAGGGGGATCACGACTCTACATGTCCGCTAGTGGCCGTAGATCGTCGGTTGGATGACGTTCATCGGCATTGGCATTCTGCGGAAAGGGCATACTTTGAGCCGGAGGGCTTTCGGGTTGCGATCCAGACCGCGATCCAAACCCTCAGAACGGTCACGTTCATTTTGCAAAGCAACAAGGCGCAGATACCAGACTTCGATGCGTGGTATGCATCGTGGCAGGAAAAGCTCAAGGCGATCCCGCTGATGCGGTGGATGGTGGACGCGCGGAACAAAATCGAGAAGCAGGGCGATCTTGAAATGTATAGCCATGTTCGGGCGGAACTCGTGGCTTCATACCTCAATGACGGCCCGGTTATTCAAGTCCCAGCAAATTTGTTCGAGGGGCCCGATGTCCTGCTCCGAAATCTCCCCAAGTCCGATCTCGGTGATCACTTTTGGAAGCATGGGACTCTGAGAGTGCAGCGCCGATGGGTTGAGAACTCATTGCCAGACCACGAGCTTCTCGATGCGGCGGCTACCGCTTATGGCGCCATCGCCGAGATCGTCGCTGACGCACATGTCAAGATCGGTCGAGCTCCACCTACAACGACGAATATTGAGACGGGCGAAGAATACGGTAGTGGGCGAGCGGGAAGACTGCCTTGCATGGTCGGACACGGAGAAGCCCGCACACTGAACATTTCGCTTTCCGATGGCCAAGCCTTCGATTTATCTCATGAAGAAGTGACAGTGGATTTTGAGAAGGGTAAGGAGGCCGCAACCAGGTACGGAGTAAATCCAGACGACGTGTTTGGGCGCGGGGAGGATCAGGAGAGCATTCTGCGATCCTTGTTTGACACGGCGCGGCGCATGACCGAGACAGACGGTCATCATGTCACCATGCTTGTGCTGCTGCGCGGCACCACAGTTGTGCGGCTTGCTCAGGTCGAATTTCCCGACCATGGCTCGAAGTACATTGTCATGCGCGACATTGCCCATGAAGTCGTAAGAAAGGGAGTCGATGGCGTCATCCTTGTCGGCGAAAGCTGGATGGCGGTTGCCGATCCGACAAAGCCTTACATGCGCGCGGTCGATGCGCTGGACAGAAAAGAAATGCTTGCCGCTACTCTGGTCCGGATAACAGGCGATCCAATCCAATTGTCTGCAATGTTCGACCGGCAAGGCGACAGCGTCAAGTTGGGCGAAACCGTAGAAGCCCGGGACGGGGAACACTTTATTTTCGCACCGGTTTATGAGGTTTGGGGCCGCCCAATTCCAGATCGCTGGCAGGGCTAAACGCAATGACTACTGAGAAACGTATTGAAGGGGCTCTCGGCCTAATTTTTGAGGGCATCGGAATGCTGCAAGCCGAATTCTCGCAACGCCGCTTCACTATCGATGGCCGACTAGTCGGCGACATTGGCGAGATAATCGCGGCGACAGAGTTCGATATCCATTTGGATGACGTGAGCCGAGCGATCTACGATGGCAGAACGCCCGATGGTCGCGGCGTACAGATCAAAGCGACATTTCAGGACCATCTAACGTTCAAGACGCCGCCGGAATTGTACCTCGGTTTCAAATTGTATCGGGATGGGCGCCATGAGGTCGTGTTCAATGGGCCGGGTCAAATCATCTTTGATCACTACGCGCATCGCGTCGGCATAGGCATAAAGTTACTGCGCTTTCCCAACTTTACGCTAAAGAGGCTATCGGCCGGAATATCAGATGGTCTTCGAGTGCCGAAACGAGCGCTTATTTCCGCCTGAAAGGATTTTGGTACTCCCATCGGATCGCGGGCCCTGCGCTTTGCGGCGAGCTGCCCGCTCCCACAAGGGGAGAGGGAAGAAACACCGCCGTGCTCTGCTTATTTCTCCACCCACTCACGCATCTTTGGCTTAGCGGCCGCGACCGTTTGTCGCTAGAACGGTCCCCGCAACAAGCGCCCGAACAACAACGCAAAGGGAGAAACAAAATGCAGAAACTCATCGCCGCCGTCGCGGCCGGCTTCGCCATCGCCGCGACCTGCGGCGCGGCGCAGGCGCAGATTTCCGACGATGTCGTCAAGATCGGCGTGCTCACGGACATGTCGAGCCTCTATGCGGACGCGACCGGCAAGGGCTCGCTTGCCGCCGTTGAGATGGCGGTCGCCGATTATGGCGCCAAGGTCGCCGGCAAGCCCGTGCAAGTGGTCGCCGCCGATCACCAGAACAAGCCTGATGTCGGCGTCAACATCGCCCGCAACTGGTACGACAACGACAAGGTCGACGCGATCTTCGATGTGCCGACGTCCTCGGTGGCGCTGCCGATCTCGGCGCTGACGCGCGAGAAGAACAAGATCCACATCAATTCCGGCGGCGGCTCGTCCGATATCACGGGCGTCGCCTGCTCGCCCAACACCGTGCACTGGACCTACGACACCTACGCGCTGTCGAACGTCGCCGGCAAGGCGATGGTGAAGCGCGGCGAGGATACCTGGTTCTTCGTCACCGCCGACTACGCCTTCGGCATGGCGCTGCAACGCGACGCCGCCAACGTGGTCAAGGAGAGCGGCGGCAAGGTGCTCGGCGAGGTCCGCCACCCGCTCAACTCGTCGGACTTCTCCTCCTTCCTGCTCCAGGCCCAGGCCTCCAAGGCCAAGGTGGTCGCGCTGGCCAACGCCGGCGGCGACACCACCAATGCGCTGAAACAGGCGGCCGAGTTCGGCCTGACGCAGGGCGGCCAGAAGATGATCGCCTTGCTCATGGAGATCACCGACGTTCATTCGCTCGGCATCAAGTCGACGCAAGGGCTGATCATCACAGACGCGTTCTACTGGGACACAAACGAGGAGACGCGCGCCTTCTCGAAGCGCTTCAACGAGAAGGTCGGTCACATGCCGACCATGATCCAGGCCGGCCTCTATTCGGCGACGATGCATTATCTGAAGGCGATCGAGGCCATCAAGACCGACGAGGCGCCGAAGGTGATGCAACAGATGCGTGCCACGCCGGTCAACGACTTCTTCGCCAAGAACGGCAAGATCCGCATCGACGGCCGCATGGTCCACGATATGTATCTGTTCGAGGTCAAGAAGCCCGAGGAGTCCAAGGGCGAGTGGGACCTCTACAAGCTGATCGCCACCGTGCCCGGCGACGAAGCCTTCCGCCCGCTCGACAAGGGCGGCTGCCCGCTGGTGAAGGGGAACTAGGGACAGCTAACCGGCCGGCGTCAATTCCTCATCCTGAAGGAGCGCGTCTTCGTGCGCCTCGGAGGATGAAGGCCCGGCCGGTGGCCTCGCCGTTCGAGACGCGCGCAAAAAGCGCGCTCCTCAGGATGAGGGTCAACAGCTCGCAATGACGCAAAAAGACACGACGGCGCCCGGTGAAAACCGGGCGCGCTTCGTTTGGGCGTTCAGAAGCCCATTACTCCGAGTACTTGAACTCGGGCATCTTCTTCAGATCGTCCTTGCTCGCATTGAACACTGCGTGGTCCGGATACCACTTCGAGCCTGACGACGCCGTCGCAGTCTTGTCGGTGCCGGTCGCAGCGCCCGTGGTGGTGGTCGACTTGCTCATCGTGCCGGGTCCGCCCGGAGCCGGAGCCGTACCGGCGCCGGAATAGGCCACTGCCTCATTGACGAATTTCAGCTTCTCGTACGGAACGGCGACGAGATGCTCGCCCATGCCGAGAAAGCCGCCGACGCCGATCACGGCGATCTTGATCGCACCCCCTTTGTCCATCAGCAGGTCGTTGATCGAGCCGATGTTCTCGTTGGCGTCGTTGTAGATCTTCAGACCCGCCATCTTCGATGCGCGCCACTCACCCGACGCCGTCGTACTTGTCGTCGTCGCGGTGCTTGCCGCGGTTGGCGACTTGTCGGTGGTAGTCGGGTTTTGCGCAAATGCAACGGTCGCAAACAGTGCCGTGCCGGCAAGGCCGGCGGCGATCGATTTCATCAACATGGTGTCCTCTCCTTCAGCAGAAACTTGTGCGGAGAGAACAAATACGATCACCGGCAGTTCCTGAGCTACGGCAATTTCGTTGCGCAATTGCGCTGCGTTGCGACGAAAGTTCCTGCGTCGCACAGGAACGTTGCGCGGTTCCCCACCGACGATCTCGCGCCCTGGGATGTAGCACAATCGCGGCGAAGAACGCGCCGACCTGCGTCGCTCAGGTCAGCTCTTGTAGTCGATCAGCAGCGCAGAAAAATCCGAACTGCTCGGCGAGCTCGTCGTGCTGCCATTGGTGCCGTAAGACGAACTCGACGACGACTGCGACTGCTGCAGCGCATCGAGGAACTGCTTGAGGATATCGGCCGTGGTGGAGGTGGTCGACGTGCTGCTGGTTGAGTCCGCCGACGACGAATCCGAAGAGCTGTCATCCGGCGGTGGACCGGGCGGCGGCCCTCCCGCACCACCGGGACCGCCGGCACCGCCGGGGCCATTGGCGAAGGCGGACTGAAACACGTTCTTCAGCTCGTCGGCCTGGTCCGAGGTCAGCGTCCCGTTCGACACCTCGTTCGAGATGAGGTCGTCGATCTTCGACTTCATGTCGTCCTTGGAGGGACGCGTGCCGCTCGACTGGTCGCTCGATCGGCTCTGCTGGAGCGCTGTGTCGATGTCGGTCAGCGCCGTCGACAGCGCCGACTGATCCGACGACGAGACCGCGCCGGCGGAAATTTCAGATTGCAGTTCTTGCTGCAGCTTTTGCAGGGGGGACTGGTGGGTACCGGCGGAGGCCGCCGAAATCGAGGTCATGATGGCTCCGGGCTTTTTGCGGGGTTTCTTGAGTGACTCCGCCACGGTATGGTTAACGGCCCTAACGAGACCTTGCCGCTCCACTGCCGGGTGATGTCGTGGTGTTGCGGCAAAGGCCGTGGAAACAAACTGAAACAAAAATCTTCGCCTTTTGGCCCGAATCTTGGACAAACAAAGCGCATGGCCATTCCCAATCCCAACATCCTGGTCGTCGAAGACGACCGCGAAACCCGGACGTTGATTGCGAAATACCTGCGCAACAACGCCTGCAACGTCACCGCCGTGAGCGACGGCCGCGAGATGTCGCGCGCCATGGCCGATCACCGCGTCGACCTCATCATTCTCGACGTCATGCTGCCCGGCGAGGACGGCCTCAGCCTGTGCCGCAAGGTGCGCGCGGAGGCGCAGACGCCGATCATCATGCTGACCGCACGCGGCGAGGACATCGACCGCATCGTCGGCCTCGAGATGGGCGCGGACGACTATCTGGCGAAACCGTTCAACCCGCGCGAGCTGCTCGCCCGCATCAACGCGGTGCTGCGCCGCCAGGCGTCCGCACAAGCCGCAAGCTCGATCGAAGGCGCCAGCACGCTCGCCTTCGAGGGCTGGCGCATCGATCTGCGCTTGCGCGAGCTGCGCAATCCCGAAGGCGCGCGCGTCGCGGTGACCAGCGCCGAGTTCGATCTGCTGCGGACGTTCTGCGAGCGGCCCGGCCGCGTGCTGTCGCGCGACAGCCTGCTCGACCTCACGCAGGGGCGCAACGCCGGCTCGTTCGAACGCTCGATCGACGTGCTGGTCAGCCGCATTCGCCGCAAGATCGAGCCCAACCCGGCCGATCCGACCGTCATCAAGACGGTGCGCTCCGGCGGCTATCTGTTCACGCCAAGAACTGAAGCGGTAAGACCTGAAGCGGCAAGAACTGAAACTGCAGGAACGGAAGCGGTCGCGGCAGCCTTGAGCATCTGACATGCGGCTTTTGGGATTTTTCCATCTCAGGAGCATCAGCGGCCAGATCGCCGCGCTCGTGGTGGTGTCGATCGTCGCGCTTCATCTCATCATCACGGCGGGTTTTCTGATTACGCGGCCGGACCGCGCGGTCGCGCCGCCGGACAGCGAGCATGAACTGGCGAATGCCGCGCTGCTGCTGTCCGCGGCCGACGCGAGCGAGCGGCCGCGCCTTCTCGCCGACATCGCGCGCGCCTTTCCGGATCTGCGGGTCGAAGCGATCGCGCCCGGCTCCGCGACGCCCAGCGGCGACAGCGAAGGCCCGCATTTGCACGGCATGCGCCGCCATCTCGGTGAGGGCTACAAGATCGTCACGCTGGCTCCGAACGGCGGCTCGTCCCGGATCGGCATCCAGCTGCCTGACGGCACAACGATCGCTGGCCATATTGAGCGGGAACGGCCGGGCTGGTTCTGGGGCAATCCCTGGATTTCGACGCTGCTATCTGCCGTAATCAGCGTGACGCTGCTTGGCGTATGGGCCGCCCGTGCGCTCGCCGCGCCGCTGTCGTCGTTTGCAAAGGCGGCCGAAAGCTTCAGCCTGGACGGGGCGGCCGACCCGCTGCCCGAGCGCGGCCCGGAGGAGATCCGCTCGGTCGCGCGCGCGCTGAACCGCATGCACGAGCGGATCGCGCGGCTGATGTCGGACCGCACCAAGATGCTCGCGGCGATCAGCCACGATCTGCGCACACCGATCACGCGGCTGCGCCTGCGCGCCGAGTTCATCGAGGACGAAGGCAACCGCAAGCGCATGCTGATCGATCTCGACCAGATGCGCTCGATGCTGGAATCCGTGCTGTCGCTCCTGCGCAACGACCGCAAGGTCGAGGCGGTGACGCTGGTCGACATCGCGAGCACGCTGCAGCTCATCGCCGACCAGTTCGGCGACATGGGCCATGTCGTGCACTATGACGGCCCGCTATCTGCGACCGCCGCGGCGCGGCCCGATGATCTGCATCGCGGCGTCACCAATCTCGTCGAGAACGCCGTGCGCTTCGGCGCCGAAGTGACGATCCGCCTCGACATATCGGGCACCAAACTCGTCATCGACGTCGAGGACGACGGTCCCGGCATTTCGGACGCGCGCAAGCTGGAGATGCTGGAGCCGTTCGTGCGCGGCGACGATGCGCGCACCATGGACGATTCCACCGGCTTCGGGCTGGGCCTGTCGATCGCGCGGGCGATCGCGGTCGCCCATGGCGGCGAGCTGTCGCTGCATGACCGCGAACCGCACGGGCTGATCGTGCGGATGCAATTGCCGGTGTGGCAACAGCCGCGGCTCGCCGCGTAACCTTACGCCGCGAGCGGCGGGTGCTCGACTTCCACCTCGTCAAAGATTGCCATCGCCTCGAAACGATAGCCGCAGGCGCTGCAATTCCAGAGATATGAGATGCGCCCCTCGCCCGGCTCGATCCAGTCGGGCTGCGCGATCGGCGTGCCGCATTGGGCACAGGGATTATGTCTGGGGATGTCTCCGATGTGTGCCTTCACCACGTTTGCTTTTGTCATGGCACCTCTCCCGATTTGCGCCGCTCTCATACTCGCTTTCGCGCCCGCACGCGAATAGACAGGCCCGCTGTCGCGAATGGCGGCTTCGTCTGCCTGACAACCCCTATGCCGGTCTTGCGTCGGAATGACGGCTCTGCGCCGCAAAATCGTAATCGGCGGCGTTTCGCCACATCATCGCCGCGTTCAAGAGTCCTAACGGTTCCAGTGCAGGTTACCCAAGGACCTCGGGGGATATCTGATGAAAATTTTACGTATTGCCGCGCTGCTCGCGGCCGGACTGACGTTGCCGCAGGCCGCATTCGCGGGCGAAGCGGAGTACGCCGAGATGGTCGCGGCCCATGCGCGCGCCAACGGCGTGCCGGAAGCGCTGGTGCACCGCGTGATCATGCGCGAGAGCCGCTATCAGCCCGGCCTGGTCGGTCATGGCGGCACCATCGGGCTGATGCAGATCAAGCTCGCGACCGCCCGCGGTGTCGGCTACACCGGCGATGCCGCAGGCCTGCGCGATCCCAACACCAACCTCACCTATGCCGTCAAATACCTCGCCGGCGCCTATCACGCCGCCAATGGCGATCACGCCCGAGCCGTGCGTTATTTCGCGGGCGGCTATTACTATGTCGCAAAGCGGCAGCGGCAGGAGGTCCAGGTCGCCAATACGGGCGAGCCTTGGCTCGAGCCGAACGGCAATCCGCAGCCGATGTTCGGCACCGTACCGCACCGAAAGCTCGCCCAGCGCGTCGGCAACGCCCGGGCGCAGGCGCCCAGGTAAGTTCCTGCCAACCGCGTTGACACCACAGCCCGTCAGTTGACACAGCCCGTCACTGGCATACATTAGAGCCGTTCCGAGGGGTGCTCCGAGGAGGAGCTGAGATACCGCTAAATGGGCCAACCGGCCCAGGACCGCGGTGACCCTTTGAACCTGATCCGGGTCATGCCGGCGAAGGGACAGGGATGTTGCAGACGACCAAACGACCGGATTCTTCGATATCCATCATCGGCGCAGGCATTGCGGGCGCCTGGCAGGCCTTGTTGTTCGCGCAGGCCGGCCACGCGGTCACCTTGCACGAGCGCGGTGACGCCGAAATGACCGATGCCACCAGCCATTGGGCCGGCGGCATGCTCGCGCCTTATTGCGAGGCGGAAGTTTCCGAGCCGATCATCTCCAGGCTCGGCCTGCGCTCGCTCGACATCTGGCGGCGCGAGCTGCCTGACACCCCCTTCAACGGCTCGCTGGTCGTCGCCCATCCGCGCGAGCGCAACGATTTTGAGCGCTTTGCCCGGATGACCGAGGGCCATCGCCGGCTCGATGCCGCCAGTCTTGCCCAGCTCGAGCCGTCGCTCGAAGGCCGCTTCCGCGACGCGCTGTTTTTTCCGACCGAAGGCCATGTCGAGCCGCGCCGCGTGCTGCCGAAACTGCACGAGCGCATCCGCGCCGCCGGCGGCACCATCAAGTTCGACAGCGACGTTTCCGCCGGGGATCTCGACGGCATCGTGATCGACTGCCGCGGCCTTTCTGCGCGCGACGATCAGCCCGACTTGCGCGGCGTCAAGGGCGAGATGATCCTGATCGAAACGGACGAGGTGCAGCTTGCGCGCCCGGTGCGGCTGATCCATCCGCGCTGGCCGCTCTACGTGATCCCGCGAGAGCACAATCTGTTCATGCTGGGCGCGACCTCGATCGAGGCCGAGGACACCGGCGTCAGCGTGCGCTCGGCGCTGGAGCTGCTCGGCGCGGCCTATGCCGTGCATCCCGCCTTCGGCGAGGCCCGCATCGTCGAATTCGGCTCCGGCCTGCGTCCGGCTTTCCCCGACAATCTGCCGCGGATCGGCATTCGCGGCGGCAAGATCAGCGTGAACGGGCTCTACCGCCACGGCTTCCTGATCGCACCTGTTTTGGCCGAACTGACGCTCGCCTATATCGAGCGCGGCCAGATCGATAATGAGGTGATGCAATGCGCGTGATCGTTAACGGCGAGCATCGCGAGATAAACTCGGCCAGCGTCGACGCGCTGCTGAGCGAGCTCGACTACGAGGGCACCCATTTCGCGATCGCGCTGAACTACGACGTCGTGCCGAAGAGCCGCTGGGCCGAGACCCACCTTAAAGCCGGCGACGAGATCGAGATCATCACGCCGCGGCAGGGAGGGTGATGGGGATGCGCTCGCCAAACACTCCGCTGTCATCGCCCGGCTTGACCGGGCGATCCAGTACGCCGCGGCGTCTCGGTTCCAGCCGCGCGGCCGCGGCGTACTGGATCCCCGCCTTCGCGGGGATGACAGGGTCAATCGAGGAGACACCTCCCACATGGTGACCTTCTACGGCAAAACCTTCGCCTCCCGCCTGCTGATCGGCAGCGCGCTCTATCCCTCGCCTGCGATCATGCAGTCGGCGATCCGCGCCTCCGGCTCGAGCATCGTCACGGTGTCGCTGCGGCGCGAATCCGCCGGCGGCAAGAGCGGCGATGCGTTCTGGAAGCTGATCCGCGAGCTCGACGTGACAGTGCTGCCGAACACCGCCGGCTGCCGCAGCGTGCGCGAGGCGGTGACGACGGCAAAGCTCGCACGCGAATTGTTTGCGACGTCCTGGATCAAGCTCGAAGTGATCGCCGACAACGATACGCTGCAGCCCGACGTCGTCGGCCTGGTCGAGGCCGCTACCATCCTGATCAAGGACGGCTTCGAGGTGTTCCCCTATTGCACCGAAGATCTTTCGGTTGCGAACCGGCTGGTCGATGCCGGCTGTCAGGTGGTAATGCCGTGGGCCGCTCCGATCGGCAGCGCAAAAGGCATCACCAACCGCGACGCGCTAAAACTGATGCGCGAGCGGCTGCCCGACATCACGCTGGTGGTCGACGCCGGCATCGGCGCGCCGTCGCACGCGGCCGAGGCGCTCGAGCTCGGCTACGACGCCGTGCTGCTCAACACCGCCATTGCAAAAGCCGCCGATCCCGTCGCCATGGCCAACGCCTTCCGCCTCGGCGTCGAGGCCGGCCGCACCGCATACGAAGCCGGGCTGATGAACGCCCGCGATTTCGCCTCCCCCTCCACCCCTGTCGTTGGGACCCCGTTCTGGCATGCCGTATCCTGATCCGTTCTATCCCGTCGTCGACAGCCTCGCCTGGGTCGAGCGCCTGACCAAGCTCGGCGTCGGCACCATCCAGCTGCGCGCGAAAGATCTCGACGATTCGCAGGCGCTGCAAATCGTCAGCGACGCGCTGGCGATCACGAACGGCACGCCAGCCAAGCTGGTCGTGAACGATTACTGGCGCGCGGCGATCGTCGCTGGTGCAAAGTACCTGCATCTCGGCCAGGAGGACCTTGCGGACGCCGACCTCAAATCCATTCGCGAGGCCGGCCTGTCGCTCGGCGTCTCCACCCATGACGAGGTGGAGCTTGAGACCGCGCTCGCCGCCAAACCCGATTATGTCGCGCTGGGCCCGATCTTCTTCACCACGCTCAAATCGATGCGCTTCGCGCCGCAGGGCATTCCAAAGATCCCGGAGTGGAAGAAGCGCATCGGCCCCATCCCGCTGGTCGCGATCGGCGGCATCAAGTTCGAGCAGGCCGCGGAGATCTTTGCGGCAGGCGCGGATTCCATCGCCGTCGTCAGCGACGTCACCCAGAATGCCGACCCGGATGCGCGGGTGCGGCAATGGCTCGGCCAGGCGAAGGAGGCGGCGTGATGCTTCATCTCCAAAGCCTTCCACACACTCCACCGTCATCGCCCGGCTTGACCGGGCGATCCAGTACGCCGCGGCTTCTCGGCTCTAGCCGCACCGCCTCGGAATACTGGATCCCCGCCTTCGCGGGGATGACAGCGGTATTTGTCTCTCGCGCAGCGATGCCAACGAACTAACTAGGAGGATCCCATGAACATCCGCTCCAACCCTGAAAAAACCATCCCTGCCGTCACCACTGGCCCGCTGCCCTCGTCACGAAAAATCTTCGCGTCCCCGGACGCCGCGCCTGATATCCGCGTACCCTTGCGCGAGATCATCCTCTCCGAAGGCGCCGGCGAGCCGAACCTGCCGGTCTACGACACCTCGGGCCCCTACACCGACCCAAGCGTGACCATCGACGTCAACGCCGGTCTCGCGCGCGGCCGCAAGGCCTGGGTGCTGGAGCGCGGCGGCGTCGAGGAATATCACGGCCGGCAGATCAAGCCGGAGGACAATGGCAGCGTCTCCACCGACAAGGCCGCGCGTGCCTTCTCCGCCTATCACCAGCCGCTGCGCGGCCTCGACGGCAACATGATCACGCAGCTCGAATTCGCCCGCGCCGGCATCATCACCAAGGAGATGATCTACGTCGCGGCGCGTGAAAATCTCGGCCGCAAGCAGCAGCTCGGGCGCGCCGAGGCAGCGCTTGCCGACGGCGAGAGCTTCGGCGCAGAGGTCCCCGCCTTCATCACGCCGGAGTTCGTCCGCAGCGAGATCGCGCGCGGCCGCGCCATCATCCCCTGCAACATCAACCACTCCGAGCTCGAGCCGATGATCATCGGCCGCAACTTCCTGACCAAGATCAACGCCAATATCGGCAACTCGGCGGTGACGTCATCGGTCGAGGAAGAGGTCGAGAAGATGGTGTGGGCGATCCGCTGGGGCGCCGACACCGTGATGGACCTCTCGACGGGCCGCAACATCCACACCACCCGCGAATGGATCCTGCGCAACGCGCCGGTGCCGATCGGCACCGTTCCCATTTATCAGGCGCTCGAGAAATGCGACGGCGATCCGGTCAAGCTGACCTGGGAGCTCTACAAGGATACGCTGATCGAGCAGTGCGAGCAGGGCGTCGACTATTTCACCATCCACGCCGGCGTGCGGCTGCAGTACATCCACCTCACCGCGAACCGCGTCACCGGCATCGTCTCGCGTGGCGGCTCGATCATGGCGAAGTGGTGCCTGGCGCATCACAAGGAGAGCTTCCTCTACACCCATTTCGACGAGATCTGCGACCTCATGCGCAAGTATGACGTTTCGTTCTCGCTCGGCGACGGCCTGCGCCCGGGCTCGATCGCCGACGCCAATGACCGCGCGCAGTTCGCCGAACTCGAGACGCTGGGAGAACTCACCAAGATCGCGTGGGACAAGGGCTGCCAGGTCATGATCGAGGGCCCCGGCCACGTGCCGATGCACAAGATCAAGATCAACATGGACAAGCAGCTCAAGGAGTGCGGCGAGGCCCCGTTCTACACCCTCGGGCCCCTGACCACCGACATCGCGCCGGGCTACGACCACATCACCTCGGGCATCGGTGCGGCCATGATCGGCTGGTTCGGCTGCGCCATGCTCTGCTACGTCACGCCGAAGGAGCATCTCGGCCTGCCCGACCGCAACGACGTCAAGGTTGGCGTCATCACCTACAAGATCGCCGCCCACGCGTCCGATCTCGCCAAGGGCCACCCGGCCGCACAGCTGCGCGACGACGCCCTCTCCCGCGCCCGTTTCGACTTCCGCTGGAGCGACCAGTTCAACCTCGGCCTCGACCCCGAGACCGCGAAAAACTTCCACGACGAGACCCTGCCGAAGGAAGCCCACAAGGTCGCGCATTTCTGCTCGATGTGCGGCCCAAAATTCTGCTCGATGAAGATCACCCAGGACGTGCGGGATTATGCGGCGACGCTGAACGATCCGAACGGTGTGGGGATGTCGATGAGCGGGACCGCCGAGGACGGCATGGCCAAGATGAGCGCGAAGTTCAAGGAGATGGGCGAGAACTTGTATCTGGATGCGGAGAAGGTGAAGGAGAGCAATCGGGTGTTGTGAGCTCTGCGCTCGTCATGCCCGGGCTTGCTCGGGCATCCATCGGAAACGAAGCCGGGCGAGAGCTCGGCTTCATTTCTGATGGCATCCATCTAGGTGTGCAGCTTGAGAATTTGGGTGGGACCGGCACGATACTTGAAACCACAACGGACGCCTCATAACCTTGAGAGCAGAAAGGTGCTTTCCATGGCCAAAGCGGCGAATGGATCGATAGACTGAAAGAGCCCGGAGCGCTCATGCGGGCTACTGCCTGGATGTCTGACGTGCCCGAGCACACCCTGTACCGCCTCCCCGACCAACTTCGCGAAAACCTCCGCCTCGTCTTCGTCGGCACCGCCGCCAGCACGCGGTCGGCCGGCCTCGGGCACTACTACGCCCATCCTGGCAACCGCTTCTGGCGCGCGATTCATGAGGCCGGGATCACGCCGCGGCGCTATCAGCCGGGCGAGTTCGCGGCGCTGCTTGACCTCGGGATCGGCTTCACCGATCTCTCCAAGTCTGGCGCCGGGATGGATCACCAGATCGAGGCCGCGTCGATCGACGTGCCGGGATTCAGGGCCAAGATCGAAAAGTATCGGCCGAGGACGATTGCGTTCACGAGCAAGAAGGCTGCGAGCTTGTTTTATGGCAGGTCGTCGAGCGTAATCTCACTTGGACGGCAGCAAGCCGACGGGAGCTTGCCGGAGATATTCGTGCTCGCCTCACCGTCGGGTGCAGCGTCCGGTCACTGGACGCTGGAGCCGTGGCGCGAGCTTGCGGCGTGGCTCGGTTTGCCGGACGCTCAACACCCACCGACCTCATCCTGAGGAGCCTGCGAAGCAGGCGTCTCGAAGGATCGCCGCGGGCGAGATGCGGGCCTGCATGGTTCGAGACGGCGCTGCGCGCCTCCTCACCATGAGGGGTGCCGCTTGCGCCTCAGGAGCGTAGCGCGAGACGTCAAGAAACCGTCTTCTTCAACAACGGCTGATCCTCTTTGACATCTGCTCTGCATTCCGCCTCCCAGGGGAAGTGTCGATTGACGTCCTGCCAGATGATCTGGAGGCAGGGGAATGCGAGCCGGGAGTTGGAGTAGAACCAGACCGCCGTGCCGAGATATTCGGGGTAAGCCTTGAACGGCACTTGCCAGAAGCCGAGCTTGTAATCGTTCTCCAGAAGATCACCGCAGATATCGCCGTCGACGAATGTGTGCCCCTCCGCCACGCGATCGCGAACAAGATTGATGATCGCCTGCGCGTTCTCCGAGCGCTGGCCGAAGATGATCAGCTCGGGGTGACCGTAGTTCAGAAAGAGGCCGATTGAAAATGCAAACGGCGGATTGGCGTCCGGAATGCCGACGATATGGCAGCCATGATTGCGGACGTTGCGAAAAATGGCCTCGTCCGGCGCTCCATCGGGCTTGGGCCATTCGAAATTGTCCAGCATGCGCGGCGACACGGCATTACTCCTCGAATAACTCCTTGAACAGTGTCTTCGCGCGTTCAAGTCCCTCAGGCGTGAACACCACCGACTTCACCTTGCCGACGGGATCGTCAATCATGCCCTTTTCATGAAGACGGTCGAGCACATCCCAATCGAATCCCTTCCATGCCCGATACTGACCGTGCAGGGTCAGATAGAGCAGGGCCAGCGCGGCGTCGTCGATCTTGTCCTTGTTGATTGCCATCTCGCAATCCTCGTGAGCAGTTTCGCGTATCCTATTGGGCAATCCGGAATCCGCAATGCCCCCCGGCACGTGCTGGCTCGTTCAAATGATCGCAGTATGACCGCAACCGTCATTGCGAACGAAGCGAAGCAATCCAGACTGCCGCCGCGAACAGGCTCTGGATTGCTTCGCTCCGCTCGCAATGACGAAAGGTGTACGACCGCCGCGGCCGGGTCGGCTGCTACCGCATCACTCACACCCGCCGACCTCATCCTGAGGAGCCTGCGAAGCAGGCGTCTCGAAGGATCGCCGCGGGCGAGATGCGACCCTGCATGGTTCTCCGAGCGATGCGAAGCATCGTCCGGAGACGGCGCTGCGCGCCTCCTCACCATGAGGATCTGGCTTCGCATACGCCCCAGGAAATCCAGATAGTCTGTCGGAAACCGTCCCCGCCAATCGTCCTCTGGACACAACGCGACACCACCCCGGAGCCCGCCAAATGCCCCCCATCATCACCGCCTTCGAAAGCTCGCCCGATCGCGGCAGGGGACAGGCGCGCGACATGCGCGTTCGCTGGGCGCTCGAGGAAGTGGGCCAGCCTTACGACGTGCGACTGGTTTCGTTCAAAGCGATGAAAGAGTCGGCGCATCGCACGCTGCATCCGTTCGGGCAGATCCCGACCTATGAGGACGGTGATCTCGCCCTGTTCGAGTCCGGCGCCATCATGCTCCATATTGCCGACCGCCATGCCGGGCTGCTGCCGACTGAGCCGAACGCCCGGGCGCGCGCGATCGCGTGGATGTTTGCCGCGCTGAGCACGCTGGAGCCGCCGATCGTCGAGCTCGGGATGGCCATGCTGTTCGAGCGCGACAAGAGCTGGTACGCGGAGCGCCTGCCGGTCCTGAAGGATCGCGTCCGCGTCAGGCTCGGCGAATTGTCCCGTCGCCTCGGCGATGCCGATTGGCTCGACGGCGCATTCAGCGCCGGCGATCTCATGATGGTGACCGTGCTGCGCAGGTTGAACGCATCGGGCCTGCTGGACGAATATCCAGATATCGCCGCCTATGTCGCCCGCGGCGAAGCGCGGCCGGCCTTCAGGCGCGCTTTCGACGCTCAACTGGCGGTTTTCATCGCCGCATCGAAGGGTTCGTAGGGTCGGTTGGCGCTCTAAAGATCGAAATTGGTCGGCAGCATCACCACGTCACGAATTGTCATGCCGCGCGGCCGCGTCAGCATGAACATCACGACGTCAGCCACTTCGCTGGCCTCCAGCAGGCTTCCCGATTCCCTGGCTTCCCTCAGCTTCTCCGGGGGCCAGTCCGCGAGCAGTGCGCTGACAACCGGGCCGGGCGAGATCGAGCCGACGCGGATGCCGTGCTTGAAGACCTGGCGCCGCACCGTCTGGACAAAGCAGTTGATCGCCCATTTGGACGACGCATAGACCGGCTCCCACGGCGTCGGAAAATGCGCCGCCAGCGAACTGGTGACGATGATGTCGCCGGTCCGGCGCGCGATCATGTGCGGCAGCACGTCGTGCACGTTCTTCATCACGACGTTGACATTCAGGTTCAGCATCCGGTCGATCGCCATGGTGTCGGCATCGACCAGATCGCCACCGACATAGGTGCCGGCATTCGCATGCAGGATGTCGAGCTGGCCGGCCTGCTCCAGAACGCGCGGCAGCAGCGTTGCGCAATCCTTTGGGTCCAGCAGGTCGACGAGCAGCGGGATCACTGCGTCGCCATGCTTGTCGCCGAGCGCATTCAGCGCGGCCTCGTCGCGGTCGACCATCACCACGCGCGCGCCCGCGGCCAACATCGCCTCGGTGCTGGCCAATCCGATGCCCGACGCAGCGCCGGTCACGGCCGCAACCTTGCCTTCCAAGTCTCTCGCCATAGGGATCCCCATCTCGCCGAGGTCAGCAGGATCCGGAGTATAGCGATCCCGGGCGACGTTGTCGGGGACAAACCGGCGACGATGCCATCGTCCGCCGAAGGAGGCGGCGCACAAAGCGGGACTGTTGCAAGCCCGTCACTGCGGAGATACGACTTCAGCTCGAGGAGCATCCCATGCTGACCCTCTATTCCTATCCAGACCTGTTCGGCGTCGCCGACAACAACGGCTACGGCCTCAAGGTCTATGCCTTCCTGAAGCTCGCGGGCGTGCCGTTCGTGCATGAGCACGTGTTCGACGCCTCCGCCGCGCCGCGCGGGCAGCTGCCCTATATCGTGGATGACGGCGAGACGATCGGCGACAGCGAGACCATCGTCGCGCACGCGATCGCGAAGTACCGCCTCACCATCGATGCAGCGCTAACTGCGGAGCAGAGGCGGACCAACCATCTCGTCACGCGCATGCTCGACGATCTCTACTGGGTGATGTCGTATTCGCGCTGGAAGGACGAGCGCTATTATCCGGCGTTTCGCGACGCCTTCATCGCGCAGCACAAGCAGATCGACGCGACAGGATTCGAGAAGGCGAAGGCGTATAATTCGCAGCGCTATCATTTCCAGGGCATCGGCCGCTATACGCCCGAGCAGGCTTACGCGCGGGGGCTCGCCGATCTGCAGGTGCTGGTCGAGATCGTGCCGGCGACCGGCTTCGTGCACGGCCAGGCGCCGACCAGCATCGATGCCGGCATCTACGGCTTCATCGCCAACATCTATTACTTCCCAATCCCGACGCCGCTGAAGGCGTTCGTCGATCCGCACACAAATCTCGTCGCGCATTGCGGGCGGATTCATGCGGCGGTGACGCCGCAACCACAGACCTCATCCTGAGGAGATCGCGAAGCGATCGTCTCGAAGGATGGCCGCGGGCGAGACGGGCCCGCATGGTTCGAGACGGCGCTACGCGCCTCCTCACCATGAGGGTCTAACACCGCAATGAGGGGCACGGTGCTTGCGCGCCTTTGCCCCCTCTACACGCCCTACCGCATCGTGATCGCGAGCCCGCTCAGATCCGCATTCGCCATCAGGCCTACCTGTGTGCCGGACAGCTCGAGCACGGCGCCCTTCTGGTTGGACAGCACGATCGCACGCGCGCCGCGGCCGATCGCGATGCCGGCACCGGCGGCGCCGTAGACGCCGGCGATGTCGGAGGGCCGGTTGATGTTGGAGACGCGGCCGCGCAGCACGGTTTTGGAGCCGCCGAAGACCAGGCCGTAATCGAGCCCGCCGGTCGAGAGCGAATAGGAGCGGCCGCGGAAGCTCAGCACGCCCGAGCCGCCGGACCCGCCGATGATCCAGCCCGCCTTGTAGATCGTCAGCACCACGGTGCCGCCGTCGGCCAGCGCGGAGGTCGAGAGGCCGGCAAGCGCTGCAATGCCGAGCAGCGCGGCGCGGAAGGCGGATGCGATCTTCATGGGGGTCTCCGGGGGCTATTTTTCAAGGAGGGAAGCGAATCAGACGCGGCGAATGTATCCGATGCATCGCGGCGGCAACATGATGGGGTGGGCGTGAATCGCGGTCTGTAGCACACGCTCAACTGTCATCGTCCGGCTTGACCGGACGATCCAGTATTCCAGAGATCGCGGTGGGATACCGAGACGCCGCGGCGTACTGGATGCCCCGGTCGAGCCGGGGCATGACGGCGGAGTTTGGCGCGACCAGGCACCACTGCCATCATGCCATTCTGCCCCTGTTTTGCCCGACGGAGCAATCGATTATTTTGCTTTTCCGAAGCCAAAAAAAACATCAATGGTTCCCGCAGGATGCCTACTGTGCATGGGGTTGTTTTCGCGTTTTTTGTTGGAGCGGGCCCGACCTGCCGCTACGCTTACCGCCTCCAGCCGTCCATCCGAGGTGATCCATGCCGATCCAGCATTTCGCGCCCCCGCCGCACGTCAAGGCGCCGCCGCTGTCCTTTGCCACGCGCGCCGGTGATCTCCTGTTCGTCTCCGGCATTCCCGGCTTCGACGCCGGCGGCGCGCTGCCCGATGGCTTCGAGGCGCAGTTCGCCAACGTCGTCGTCAACATCAAGCGCGTGCTGGAGGAGGCCGGCGCCGGCTTCCGCGATCTCGTCAAGGTCAACGTGCTCCTGACCCGCGCCTCCGACGTCGCCGCCATGAACGCGCTCTACGCCGGCGCCTTCGGCCCACCACCCTACCCCGCCCGCACCACCTGCGTGGTCCAGGCGCTGCCCGATCCGAAGATGCTGATCGAGATCGAGGCGGTGGCCTCGCTGGCCAAGGGATAGGCAAGGGATAGGCAAGGGATAATCAAGCGACAGCCAAGGGATAAGGGTCGTCCGAACAGCCGACGAACGGCTGACATATCCGTGAACGGTCGCCGCCCCGCTTGCCAGCCGCGCAGATTTGCCGCACCAGTTTCCTTCTCACGTTCCCATCAGGAGATATTTCATGCGTCGCGTTCTCGCCCTCTGTGCCGTTGCCGGCATCGCCACCTCCGTGTTCGCCGTGCCGGCCTCTGCCGCGGTCGGCTATTACGTGATCCGCTGGGACAACACCGGCATCTGCCAGGTCTGGAACGAGGACCTCAAGTACAAGCCGTTCCAGTGGGGCGTCTCGACCTACAAGGTCGTCAGCAAGCCGCTCCCGACCTTCACGGCCGCCTCGGACCTTCAGATCAAGCTGCGCGCCGAGCGCCGCTGCACGCTCTGAGCCTTACGCGACAGATCATATTTGAGGGCGGATTGCCTAAGCGATCCGCCCTTTTCCTTTTCGACGCACCGCCGATTTTTTCGGCCCAGATCACGCATTTTCCGCGCACGCGCTTTGAACCTGGCCACCTGGCGGAACTACTCACATCTTGTCCGGGGCGCGCGCCCAAAAGCGTCTCGCACCACCCCTCCCCAGCAAGGATGCGATGCTAGCATCCTTGCCCGCTCGTTTTTTTACCTCGTGGCTTTGGAGCCAATCGGTGCGCGCACCGGCGACAGCAACGATTCTCGCCGCATCGCTCCTGCTCGCCGCAACGGCGTACGCGCAGGCCCCGCAATCCTTCCGCGTGATCTCGCCAATCTTCGGCCAGCTGGTCAGCTTCGCGATGCCGTCGAATTTTTCCGCGGTGTTCGAGAACACCGCGGGCGGCCACTACATCCGCGAGGCGGTGCTGAAGGGCGAGACGCCGGAACGCTGGACCGAGATGATCACCGTGACAGGCGAGAAGGGCATGACGCTCACTCCAGGTTCATCGCCGGAGAAATTCGCGGGCTCGATCGCGAGCGGTTTCAAATCCGCCTGCCCCGACAGCTTTGCGGCAAGACCGCTCGGCACCACCACGTTCGGCCGCTTCGAAGGTTTCGTCGCAGTGATCGGCTGCGGCCGCGTCGACAGCGGCCCGACCCGGCACAGCGAGACCGCACTCCTGGTCACGCTCAAGGGCACGACCGACTATTACACGATCCAGTGGGCCGAGCGCGGCCCCGAAAGCGACGAGCCACCCGTGAACGACGACCGCTGGCATGCGCGCACTCAGCCCGATCGAGCTCTGCCCGATCGTAGCAGGCGAAGCCGCGCCCTATCCGAGCTGCGTGAACAAGAGCTGAGCTCTCACGCGTCCTTGTACGCGCGGGGATGGATCAGGACATCGCGCGCGGCGGCGAGGTCGATGAAGGCTTCGGCGCTGCCGCCCTGGTCGGGGTGCATGCCCTTGGCCGCGCGGCGATAGGCCTGGCTGATATCCTCGCAGGTGAGCTGCACGGCGAGCGGCAGGCCGAGCACCTTGCGGGCGCGATCCTCGCTGGACAGTTTTTTCGGCATGGCGTTGCGGCGGCCGAAGCGCGGCGCGGTGAGATCATGAACGACCTCGAGGACCACGCCGATGCGCCGCTGGGCCGCCAGCGTGACGCTGTGATCGTCATTGTCCACGGCCTGGCGCAGCACCGGCAGCGCCTGCTCGGCCGCCAGGCGCAGCATGGTATCGGTGCTCATCCGCACGATCTCGGCGACGAGCCGGCCCGCCTCGGCCCAATCGGCGCCTTGCGACGACCGCAGGCGTTCGAGTGCCAGTTTCCAGGATTCAAGCCGTTCCATCATGCGCGCAACGTTTAGCAACGAAGATCAGTATGCCAAGGCCGCCGTTTCCGACCCCTTAATTTCGGGTTAGCCTTTCATGAAACTTAGAAGCGAAATCGGGAGGAAATTGTCATGGCATTGCTCGCTAACCATATCGCCGTCGTCACGGGCGCCGGTTCCGGCATTGGCCGGGCAATCGCGGAAGGCTACGCACGCGAAGGCGCGCGGATCGTGCTGCTCGACGTCAACGCCGACACGGTCGCGGCAGCCGCCGAGGGGATCCGCAAGGCCGGCGGCAAGGCCGAGAGCTTTGCGCTCGACGTGACCAAACGCGACGACTGTTTTGCGCTCGCCAAGCAGGTCGCCGACAAGGTCGGGCAGGTCTCGATCCTCGTCAACAATGCCGGCATCACCCGCCGCAACGCCTTCACCGCGGAGCCGGAGACAGTGGCGAAGGACTGGAACGACATCATCTCGCTCAACCTCAACGGCGTCTTCAACATGACGCAGGCGTTCCTCAGCCCGTTGCGCGCAGCTAAGGGTCGCATCGTCAATATCGGCTCGATCCAGTCCTTCGTGCATCTGCGCACGCCGAGTTCGGCGGCCTACACCACCTCGAAGCACGGCGTGCTCGGCTTCACCAAGGCGCTCGCGGTCGAGCTCGGCAAGGAGGGCGTGCGCGTCAATGCGATCGGGCCGGGCTTCATCGAGACCAACATCAACGCCAATGTGCGCGCGACGAATCCGGCGCTGGTGCAGGCCTTCGTCGATCACACCCCGCTGGCGCGCACCGGCAAGCCCGAGGACATCGTGGGCCCCGCGATCTTCCTCGCGTCGGATATGTCGGCCTACGTGACAGGAACGATCGTGATGGTGGACGGCGGATACCGGACGGTGTGAGCGGGGCGAGATATGCCCGCATCACGATGCATCTCGCGCCAATCGCGGCGCCTTCGCGGCAATCCTGAGGTCAATTGGTGCGATCGCCCGCGGTTAACCTTTCATTAACCAAACCCGCCCACCGTAGATCTACGGCTTGGGGGTCGTTGGTTCTCGATCCGCTTCCAAAGATGGAAGCGGGCGTCGATCGGGAGGTGTTTTGATGACCACTGTTCATGTCGCTACGTCCGAACCGGGCGCGCAATTCCTTGCCCCGAACCAGATCGTTCCGCTGCTGATCGGCGCGACCGTCGACGAGGTCGAGCGTGAGCTCGTGCTCCAGACACTCGCGCGCTGCGACGGCAACCGGACGCGCGCGTCGCGCGTGCTCGGCCTGTCGGTGCGCACGTTGCGCAACAAGATCAGGATCTATGCCGCCTCCGGCATCGAGGTCCCTGCCTATCACGACTAGCGCGTGACGTGCAGCCGATTGATGTTGATCAAACCCTGCGCAATGCCGGGCGGAATTGCCGCTGCCGTCAAAGGCCGCTAAGTAGCTGGCTTCCGCAGAGGGAGCAGTGGCGTGGCAGACGAACAAAAACGGCAGGGACCGCGCGGACGTCAGGGCGAACCGGGACGGCCGGGACCACAGGGTCATCCAGGCAAGCGGGGACCGGACGGCGCGCGCGGCAAGCCCGGGCCAGAGGGCAAGCCGGGCCCGATCGGAAAGGCCGGACCGCTGGCCAAGCCCGGCCCGCAAGGCAAGCAGGGCGAAGCCGGCCCGCGCGGGGTAGCCGGAGCGCAGGGATCAGCCGGCCCACAAGGCCCCGCCGGCCCGCAGGGCGCGCGTGGTGAAGCCGGGCCTCCGGGCCAATTGCCGTCGATCGAACAAGTGTTACCGTGGCTCGATCAGCTTTTCGACGCCTGGGACGAACGCCGCCGCCAGCGCGAGCATGAAGCTGCCGAGCGCGAGGCGCTGGAGGCCGCCGTGCAGGAGGTCGACGACGTGCCCCTCGATGACGGGGACGACGGCAGCGAAGGCGATGATCACAGGAAGAAGAAGAAAAAGAAGAAGCACGGCCACAAGGACTGACAGACGAATCTATTTCGTCCCGTTCTCGCGTCGCGGCAGCATGCCCATGCGCTCGAACTGCCAGCGCATGGCGCGGTACCAGAGATAGCCGACTGCTGCGCCGCAGAAGGCGAGGACTACGATGCTCGCGCTCGAGGACGAGCCGCTCCACCACGTCATCCACGCGGTCCACAGCAGCGTGAAAACGATGGCACCTGCTTTCAGCGGAAGAAGGGGGCGGCTCATGGTCGTGCTCCGGGGTGTCAAAAGCCCGGCGAACATCATCGCGCGTTGAAACCGCTTTCACCGTGAGGCAGATCACGGAACGACGTTCGAGGCCGCCTAACCGAAACGCAGCCGCGAGCGTTCCTTCGCCTTTTCCGCCTCGACTTCCCGATCGCGCGCCGGCGCATGAGTGTGCAGCGACGTCAGGAGTTTTCGCGCGACCTCCGAGACCTCCGCCACGGCGCGATCGAAGGCCGCCTCATTGGCCTGCGACGGCTTGTTGAAGCCGGACAGTTTTCGCACGAACTGGATCGCACTGGCGTGGATCTCATCCTCCGTCGCCGGCGGCTCGAAATTGAACAGCGTCTTGATGTTGCGGCACATGCAGTCTCTCCTGATGCTTCCCTTGAAGACGATCGACGACAGCGAAATCCTACATCCTTCCGGACAGTTCTGCTAAGTTCCGCCGCAACGCGGCCGCCGACCATGAGCCGCATGGGGAAATCGACATGAAAGCTTCTTGCGCGGCGCTGTCAGCCATCCTGTTGTCCGTCTCGTTGTCGGCCATCTCGACATCCGCATTGGCGGCCGATTATCCGGCGCCGAAGCAGGGCGACTGGATCGCCAGGGATTTCAAGTTCCACACCGGCGAGACCATGCCGGAGCTGAAGCTGCACTACACCACCGTCGGCGAGCCCTCGGGCCAGCCGGTGCTGGTGCTGCACGGCACCGGCGGCTCGGGCGCGAGCATGCTGTCGCCCGCCTTTGCCGGCGAGCTGTTCGGCGCGGGGCAGCCACTCGACGCCTCCAAATATTACATCATCATCCCCGACAATATCGGCCATGGCAAATCGTCAAAACCGTCCGACGGGATGAAGACGAGCTTTCCGAAATACGATTACGACGACATGGTCGAGGCGCAGTATCGCCTGGTGACGGAAGGGCTCGGGGTCAAGCACCTGCGGCTCGTCATCGGTAATTCGATGGGCGGCATGCAGACCTGGATGTGGGGCGAGAAATATCCGAAGGCGATGGACGCGCTGGTGCCGATGGCCTCGCAGCCGACCGAGATGGCGTCGCGCAACTGGATGCTGCGGCGGATCATGCTCGACACCATCCGCAGCGATCCCGACTACAATGGCGGCAGCTATACCGGCCAGCCGCGCATGATGAAATACGCGATCGCCGCCTACGGCATCGCGAGCATTGGCGGCACGCTGGCCTATCAATCGCAAGCGCCGACGGCAGCCAAGGCCGACAAGATCGTCGACGATCGGCTGGCCATGCCGATCACGGCAGATGCCAACGACTTCCTCTACCAGTGGGAGTCCTCGCATGATTACAATGCCGGCGAGAAGCTGGAGCAGATCGAGGCCTCGCTGCTGCTGATCAATTCTGCCGACGACGAGCGCAACCCGCCCGAGACCGGTATCACGGACGCTGCGATGAAGCGGGTCAAGAATGGGCGTCTCTACCTGATTCCAGGGAGCACCGAGACGCGCGGCCACGGCACCACGGGCAACGCAAAATTCTACAGCGAGCAGGTCCGGCAATTGCTGCAAGCTGTGCCGCAGCAAACGACTGAATCGGTGCGCCGCTGATTTTGCATCGCATCAACAGCCATAGACGCCGCATATTATTTGAGCATGCAATGTGCTGACAGCTCGGGCTTAATCGGGTCAACGATACGAATCGGCGCGCGGGACAATTGCACGTCCCGCCCGACATCCGCGCCTGGTTCAAGAGCGTGATTGCACCGAACGGCGTGCCCTGCTGCGACATCTTCGACGGCCATCGTACCGACTACGACGTGCGCAGCGGCGCCTATTGGTTGCCGATCAAGGGACAATGGATGCAGGTGCCCGAGCGCGCCATCATCCACGACCGCGGCAATCCGGTCGGCCAGGCCGTGGTGTGGTACGTCCACCACCGCGGCGCCATCATCATCAGCTGCTTCGTGCCGGCAGATGCGGTGTAGCAGACGGCAGACCCGAATTTCATTGCCTGGAAATGGTCCAATCCGATAGTTTGACGCGAAGCTGAAGCGGAGGCACGCCGTTGACTGATCTTTGCGCCGAAGACCTCGCCACCATCTATGCCCAGCCGAGCCCGCGCGTGATCGCGAAAGCGCGCCCCGCGATCGATACGCACGCGAAGAAATTCATCGAGATGTCGCCGTTCTGCGTGCTCGCGACATCGGGCGTGGACGGCAGCGTCGATGCCTCACCACGCGGCGGCGGCGTTGGCTTCGTCCACGTCGCCGGCCCCAACCAGCTGCTGATGCCTGATCGCTCCGGCAACAACCGCATCGACAGTTTTCGGAACGTCGTCGAGGGGTCGGGCTTCGTGCATCTGTTGTTCTTCGTCCCCGGCATCGACGAGACGCTGCGCGTCGGCGGCCGCGGCACACTGTCCGCCGATCCGGACCTGCTCGCCTCGATGGTGGAATTCGGCAAGCCGCCGCGCGCGGTGCTGAACGTCGCCGTCAGCGAAGTCTATTTCCACTGCGGCAAGGCACTGATGCGCTCGAAGCTGTGGTCGTCCGAGAAGGTGCCGCGCTCGGTGATGCCGAGCATCGTCGAGGTGGTCCATGAGCAGACCGGCCTTGGTGAGCCGCAGAGTCAGGAGATCGTGGAAGAGCTCTACAAGACGCAGTTGTAGTTGGCGTCCTAAACTGTCGCCCCGGCCTGGCGCGCAATTGCGAACCAGGCCGACACGAAGTTTTGTGGCAGCGCTAACGCGCTGACTAATGCCCCTCGCCCTCGAGCCCGCCGACGTGCTTCTGGGTGTAGAGTTCGAGGCCGATGCGGCCGATCAAATCCAGCTGGGTCTCGAGGAAGTCGATGTGGTGCTCCTCGTCGCTCATCAGCTTCTCGAACAGGTCACGCGTGACGTAGTCCTTGACGCTGTGGCAATAGGTTGCCGCTTCCTGATAGAGCGCGCGCGCGCTCATCTCGGCGGCGAGATCGCAATCGATGATCTCCTTGACGTTCTGGCCGATGCGCAAGGGATCGAGCACCTGCATGTTCGGAAAGCCGTCGAAGAACAGGATGCGCTCGGTGAGCTTGTCGGCGTGCTCCATCTCCTCGATGGACTCCTTGCGCCAGACCTTGGCCATGTCCCGCAGCCCCCAATTGTCGAGGAAGCGATAGTGGAGCCAGTACTGGTTGATAGCAGTCAGCTCGTGACGCAGTGCCTTGTTGAGATAGTCGATAACTTTTGCGTCGCCCTGCATGATGCACTCCAGATCTTGCGTCCAAATCGGCTCTGCACCGAATTTAGAATGCTTCTAAATGAGTTTAAGGACGGGGGCAACCGGCTACGGGGACGCAGCCGGGATAAAGCTCAGCCGAGGTTGCGGAAGTTTTCAGCAGGCCGCGAGGGCAAACTGGGCGGGCCCGGCCGTCTCGTCGTTGGCGGCCACGGTGTGGTTGTGGGGGCAGCCGGAGCAGCAGGACTTGGCACACGGGCCGAGCGCTTCGTCGATGATGGTCTTGATCGTCCGCGCGCAGCGGCCGCATTCGGCGCTACAGCCGAGACACCCATAAACCTGCTTGGCATGGCGCACGGCGTCGTCGGACTCGGCGACGGCGGCGCGGATGTCGTCATCGCTTAGCACGTTACAGGAACAAACGATCATGGAAGCAGCAGGCCCTTCGGTGATGCGCCATCATCGATATTTAAGAGGCCGTTCGGATGCAAAAGGAAAAAGCGGTATTTGAAGCTATTCCAAACTGGCGCGGAAACAGCCTAGAACGGCTCTAAAATAGGGTGTTGCGCTGGATCAATTTCGCGGCGGATCTAGTCGCCCCGCCCCCTCCACCACCATCGCCTCCGCCTCCGCCTCCGCAATCCGTCGCCCCCGGCGAGGTGCCGTTCATTGATCATTCAACCGAAGTATGGAACCTTGCCCCAAAGAGTTCCGCGTGTTTGTTCGAAAGGCCCAAGCCAATGAAGAAGTCGTTCCTTGCAGTTGCTGCCGTCGCCACCCTGGCCCTGACGGCCGGTACACCCGCCCATGCGCAGCGCGGCGTTGCTGCGGGCGTGGCAGCCGGAATCATCGGCGGTGCCATTGTTGGCGGCGCATTGGCCTCCCCGTATAATTACGGACCTGGCCCGGGTTACGGATATGGTCCGGGCTACGGCCCCGGTTACTACCCGCCCCGCTATTACGCGCCGGGTCCTGGCTATGTCGCCGACGACTATTACGGCAACGGCTGCGTCTGGCAGAAGCAGCGCTTCTGGGACGGTTATGCGTGGCGCGCCCGCCGCGTCAGAGTCTGTGGCTGAGTCGCGCCAAGCCGTTTCATTCCGGATGCGCCGTTCATCTCGGGGCCTGAAAAAGACCGCTTTTTCTCGTCACAGCTCCGTGTGCGTTTACCGCGGATTGACCATTTGCGCGCTTCCTAGCTGCAAGGCCAATTCCATCAGAGTCTGCGTGAACCTTTGAACCCCGGACGCTCCTAACAAGGTGCGTCCATCTCTCAGGAGAGCCAAGAGCATGAAGAAGACTTTAGTTGCCGCCCTCGCGGTTGCGACGATCGCCGGTTCGCTGGTGACTGCCACTCCGTCGGCTCAGGCCCGTGACGGCGTCGGCGTCGGCATCGCAGCCGGCCTGATCGGCGGCGCCATCGTCGGCGGTGCCATCGCGTCGAGCCGTCCGGCCTATGGCGGTCCGGTATACGTGGCCGAGCCCGGCCCGCCGCCCCCGCCCTGCTACTGGCAGCGTCAGCGTTATTGGGACGGCTACGGCTGGGCCGTCCGCCCGGTTCGCGTTTGCTACTGATCTGATCGCATGGCGCTCATAAGCGCCGCGATCAAAGCCCGGCCGAGCATCTCGGCCGGGCTTTTTCTTTGGGCCAGAGGACCGAGACCCGCTATCGCGCCGCCTGAATCGAGCGCAGCACCTCTTCGCTCGGCCAGCAATCGACCTTGAGGCCTGCGGACTTTTGGTAAGCACCGAGCGCGGCGCGCGTCTGCATGCCGGCCTTGCCGTCGATCTTGTCCTTGTAGAGCCCGACGCGCGTCAGCCCGCGCTGCATCGTCTCGACGTCCTTGGTACGCAATTGCTTCGAGGCCGACCACGGCGTCGCGAACGGTTGCGGGCTCGTCATGCGGTCGCTGAGATGGCCGACGAACAGCACGTAGAGATCGGAGAAATTGTATTCCTTGATGACGAAGTAGTTCTTCGTGGTCAGGAAGGACGGGCCGTAGATGCCTTCCGGTTGCAGCAGCGAGGCCGGCTGTGTCTGCTCGGCGGCACTGAGCTTTTGTCCCCGCACCGGCACAAAGCCTTCGCGCAGCCACTGGCCGATCGGCTTCGTCACCTCGGGCACACCGCTGGTGCAATCGACCTTGGCAGGCGCCTGCACTTCGTAAGCCCAGCGCACGCCGCTCTGCCAACCCTTGTTGACAAGCTGCTGCGCGGCGGATGCGAGCGCATCCAACACCGAGTGCCAGATGTCGATGCGGCCGTCACGGTCGAAATCGACGCCGTGCTTGTAATATTCGGACGGCAGGAATTGCGTGAGGCCCGTGGCGCCGGCCCAGGACGAGCGCATGTCCTTGCGTGTCACAACGCCGTCGCCGAGGATTTTCAGCGAGAGGATGAACTCGTTGCGATAGGTGTCCTTGCGGCGGCCGACATAGGCCTGCGTCGCCAGCACGCGCACGAGATCGTAAGGCAGCGTGTAGCGGCCATAGTCGGTCTCGCGGCCCCAGATTGCCAGCATAACGGTGGCGGGCACGCCGGAGTTTTTCTCGATCTCGGTCAGCGCCGGCCGATATTTTTGCAGCAGAAGCTGCCCCTCGCCCGCGAGCCGCGCGATCGAGGCTTCCCTGACGTAGTCGGCCGGCACCTGCACGAACTCGGCCTGCGACGGCGCCCCCGTTGCGGGCCGTCCCGGCAGGATCAGATCGGGCAGCTTGTAGTCAGGTTCGAGCCCGCGCGTCTCTCGCTCGAACGTCGCGCGCGACACGCCGGCGGCCTGCGCTTCCGGCCAGAGCGAGGCGATGAACTGCGTGAAGGCGGCGTCGGCGGCGCGGGCGGGCGGCAGGCTACAGGTGATGGTGATCACCGCAGCTATGAGCGCCCGCCGCATCATACCGAAATCACCGCGTCAGCTTCTTGTACTTCACGCGATGCGGGATGATGCTGTCCTGGCCGAGCCGGCGCATCTTGTCCTTTTCGTAATCCTGGAAGTTGCCCTCGAACCATTCGACGTGACTGTCGCCTTCGAAGGCCAGGATGTGGGTCGCGATGCGGTCGAGGAACCAGCGATCATGGCTGATGATGACGGCGCAGCCGGCGAAATCCTCCAGGGCTTCTTCGAGCGCGCGCAGCGTGTCGACGTCGAGATCATTGGTCGGTTCGTCGAGCAGCAGCACGTTCGAGCCGGATTTCAGCATTTTCGCAAGATGCACGCGGTTGCGTTCACCGCCTGAGAGCGCGCCGACCTTCTTCTGCTGATCGGCGCCCTTGAAGTTAAACGAAGAGCAATAGCCGCGTGAATTGACTTCCCTCTTGCCGAGCAGGATCAGTTCATTGCCGCCGGAGATCTCCTCCCACACGTTCTTGCTGCCATCGAGCGCGTCGCGGGACTGGTCGACGTAACCGAGATGAACGCTCTCGCCGACCGTGATGGTGCCCTTGTCCGGCTCTTCCTGCTTGGTGATCATCCTGAACAGCGTAGTCTTGCCGGCGCCGTTGGCGCCGATCACGCCGACGATACCGCCGGGCGGCAGCTTGAAAGTGAGATCGTCGATCAGCATGCGATCGCCGAAACCTTTGCTGAGCCCTTCGAAGTCGACCACGTTCTGACCGAGTCGCTCGGCCACAGGAATCGTGATCTGCGCGGTCTGGATCTGCTTTTCGCTCGCCTGTTTCAGCAGTTCGTCATAGCGCTGGTAGCGCGCCTTGGATTTGGCCTGGCGGGCTTTCGGCGAGGACGCGATCCATTCCTGCTCGCGGGCCAGCGTCTTCTGATGAGCAGCGTCCTCGCGGCCCTCCTGCTCGAGCCGCTTCTGCTTCTGCTGCAGCCAGGACGAATAATTGCCCTCGTAGGGGATGCCCTTGCCGCGATCGAGCTCGAGGATCCAACTCGTGACGTTGTCGAGGAAGTAGCGATCATGGGTGACGATCAGGATCGCGCCGGGATAGTTGCGCAAATGCCCTTCCAGCCACGACACGGATTCTGCGTCGAGATGGTTGGTCGGTTCGTCGAGCAGCAGGAGCTCGGGCTGGTCGAGCAGCAGCTTGCACAGCGCGACGCGGCGGCGCTCGCCGCCGGAGAGTTTCGAGACGTCGGCATCGTCGGGCGGGCAGCGCAGCGCGTCCATGGCCTGGTCGACCTTGCTGTCGAGATCCCAGAGGCCCTGGGCCTCGATCTCGTCCTGCAGCTTGGTCATCTCGTCCGCGGTCTCCTCGGAATAATTCATCGCCAGCTCATTGTAGCGATCGAGGATGGCCTTCTGCTTGGCGACGCCCAGCATGACGTTCTCGCGCACGCTGAGTGTCGGATCGAGATGCGGCTCCTGTTCGAGATAGCCGACGCGGGCGCCCTGGGCGACCCAGGCCTCGCCGTTGTACTCCTTGTCGAGGCCGGCCATGATCTTGAGCAGCGTCGACTTGCCCGAGCCGTTGACACCGAGGACGCCGATTTTGGCGTCCGGGTAGAACGACAAATGGATGTTATCGAGCACCTTGCGGGTCGGGTAGCTCTTGGTCAGGCCCTGCATAAAGTAGATGAACTGGCGCGCCATCGGTCCCGAAAACCTTCGATTTGAGGAAATTTGCTTGCCGCCGATGTAGCGATCCCGCCCTCAAAGGGCAATGTTTTCCCTCCGTTCACCACGGATCAATACGGGTCGGACACCATCCGGACCTGGATCCGGACAATTGAAACTATCTTTTAATAAATCAGGCCAAAGCTCGGTTTCGCGCGGAAACAGCGCCACCCGCTCAGAAATGAACGGGAGCACAGCGAGACAGCGTCATGGCCGTGATCGAGACCAATTCTCTTCCCGTTCCGGTAGACTCCGGGAATGCGTCCGTGTTCGTCTCGGAGATCAAGGGCTTCTGGAAACGTTTCTTCGCCACCGCTTTCAACCCCTACAGGCCCGAACTGCATTACATGCGCGGCCCCGGCCCCGCCTGGCGGGCCAAACATGGCATGAATGCGCCGTTCCGGCTCAAGCCTCCGCGAGCTCTGAGCCTTAATCACCTATCAGATTTTTGAAGACGCGAACGGCTTGCGCACGGTCGTGATTGCGCGCAACCATGGCCCGGTTCCACCTCACCCATGGATGAACGCTGATGACGCGGTTGCGCTGTGCAATTCTCGACGACTATTTCAACCTCTCCCTCGATGTCGCCGACTGGCAAAGGCTGTCCGACCGCGTCGACGTCACCGTCTTCAGCCATCCCTTCGCTTCCGAACAGGCTGCGGCCAGCGCGCTCGCCGATTTCGAGATCGTCTGCGCCATGCGCGAGCGCACGGCGTTTCCGAAGAGCTTGTTCGAGAGCTTGCCGAAGCTGAAGCTGCTGCTGACATCAGGCATGCGCAACGCCTCGATCGACATGGAGGCCGCGAAGGCGGGTGGCGTTACGATCGGCGGCACGCAATATTCGCGCGATCCGACCGCGCCCTTGACCATGGGCCTGATCCTGGAACTGACCCGCGGCATCGGCCGCGAGAACGCGCGCATGCATGCGGGCGAGCCCTGGCAGACCTTTGCCGGCGTCGAGATCGAGGGGCTGACGCTCGGCGTCATCGGGCTCGGCAAGCTCGGCAGCAAGATGGCGGGTATCGCGAAAGCGTTCGGCATGAACGTGATCGCCTGGAGCCCGAACCTGACGCCGGAGAAGTGCAAGGACGCCGGCGTCGGCTATGCCACCAAGGAAGAGCTGTTCGCCAAGGCCGATATCATCACCATCCATGTGGTGCTGAGCGAGCGTTCGCGCGGGCTGGTCGGAGCTGCCGATCTTGCGCGAATGAAGCCGACAGCCTTCCTCGTCAACACCGCGCGCGGGCCGATCGTGGACGAGCAGGCGCTGCTCGAGGCGTTGCAGCAGAAGCGGATTGCAGGCGCCGGCATCGACGTGTTTTCGGTCGAGCCGCTGCCGACGGACCATCCGTTCCGCAAGCTCGACAATCTCGTGCTGACGCCGCATCTCGGCTACGCCACAGAGGACGGCTTGCGCATCCATTACGGCCAGATGGTCGACGCGATTGACGCCTTCACCAAGGGCGGTGAGCTGCCGCGGAAGCTGGCCTGAAGCCTCAGGCTGCCGCGCGGTGGCTGGTGGGCTGCCTTGCCGCATCGGCAAAGCCGTCGCGCCAGGAGGCATGCGCCGGCAGCCAGCCGAGCTCGCGCTTTGCCTTGTCGTTGGATGCTCCGCGCACCTCTGTCATCATCGCAACCATATGCTGGCCCGCAAGCAGGCGCCCGAGCCAGGCGGGAATGTGACGCGGCGGCTTGGCACCAAGCAGCTCGGCCAGCGCGGGCAACCAATCCCTCACCTGCGCCGGATGATCGTCGACGATGTTGTAGATGCCGCCAACGCGTCCGCCTTCAATCGCGGCAAGCGTGGCAGAGGCGGCATCTTCGGTGTGAATGAACGACCACGTGCCGCCGCCATCGCCGATCACCGGCACACGCCGGTGGCGCAGCTGGTCGATCATCGCTGGCGAGAGCGTGCCGGTGCCAGGTCCATAGAAGAATCCATAGCGCAGCACGATGCCCCCCGGCTTCGTTGAAGCGGTGACGCTTCGCTCCAGATACCGGATTGCCTCAAGGGTGCGTCGCAGCTCTTGCGGGGGATGCGGGTCGAGTTCATCGATCTCGGTCTTCACCGTTCCCCCGGCGCGACTGAAGGTCCAGCCGCAGAAGCTTTGCGCGATGAAGCGCTTGGCGCCGGCCTCGCGTGCGGCGTTGAGAAGAATGTCGGTTCCGCGGGTGCGGAGCTCGTTGGTTCGCGCGAAAGCCCGATCGAAGTGCCGGAGGTCCGTGGCGGCCGCGAGATCTGTCATCTGGTGGATGACGGCGTCGGGCTTCGCCGCGATCACCGCGGCGCGCATGCTGTCGGCATCGAGGCCGTCGGCGACGACCGGCTCCGTACCCAATCGACGCACAAAATCTGCTTTTGCCGCATTCCGTGTCGTGCCAATCACGGAATGACCTGCTGCGACCAGCAATGGAACAAGATACCGACCGACCGCGCCGGTCGCCCCCGCAACAAAGATGCGCATCCTGTGCTCCTCAATTCGTTGCAATCCTCCCGGACGTAATCGAGGTGCTGAGCCGTTCAAGCAAGGCATGCGCAAGCAAGGCATGCGTAAGTAAGGCATGCGCAAGCGAGAGATGCGCGCATGCGTCAAATGATTACGGCGCGTGGCCGAAATTCACGCGCCGTAATCAGATCAATTCTTGCGAGGCCGGTTCAGCGCACGGTGACTGGTGCGGGTAGCGGCGGCACCACCGTCGGCTGGGTGCCCGGGACCGGACCGGCCTGCGCGGCCATCGGCGCGGGCCCGGCAGCACCAGGCACGGGCGCGGCGGATGCGGTCGCAGTTCCCGGCGGCGGACCACCCGGCATCACGACCACACGGGTGCCGACCTTGACGCGATCGAACAGGTCGGAGACGTCCTCGTTCAGCATGCCGATGCAGCCGGAGGACACGAACTTGCCGATCGTCGAGGGCTGGTTGGTGCCGTGGATGCGGTAGACGGTCGAACCGAGATACATCGCGCGGGCACCGAGCGGATTGCCGGGGCCGCCGGCCATGAAGCGCGGCAGGTAGGGCTGGCGCTCGATCATCTCCGTCGGCGGATGCCAATCCGGCCACTCCGCCTTGCGGGTGATCTTCTGCACGCCGGTCCATGTGAACCCGTCGCGGCCGACGCGGACGCCGTAACGGACCGCACGGCCGTTGCCGAGCACATAGTAGAGGTAGGTATTCGGGGTATCGACGATGAGCGTTCCGGCCGGCTCCTTGGTCGCCAGCGAAACCTCCTGGCGACGCAGGTTCTGCGGCAACTGCGCCGGAGCGGCGTCGGGCTGCTCCTCGGGCGGCAGCGAGGCGATCGCCATCGGCCGGCCATCGGCGCCAACAGGCGGCTGCCCGGCCTGGACCGTTCCGGTCGCGGCGGGACCACCGACCGCCTCGGGCGGACGCCAGCCGTCACTGCCGGGCGCCTGAGCAGGACGATCCGCATAGATCACCGCGGGCGGCCCGGCGGGGCGGCCGTAGCGCGGGTCGTCGGGCGACGTCACGGGACCCTGCGGCGGCGCGGCCGAGTAGACGGGCGCGCCCGCGGGACGACCATAACGGGGATCATCCGGCGACATCACCGGACCCTGCGGCGGGGCCGCCGAATAAACCGGGGGAGCGCCGGCCGGACTGCCGTAGCGCGGATCCGGGCCAGGCGGCGGCAGCGCCGCCTGCGGCATCGCGTCGTCTTCATCGTCCAGCGCGTCGAAATTCGGTGCGCGGTCGCCGGGCCGATATTCGGCCGGCGCGCCATAGCTCGGCGCCTGCTGGACCGGATAGCTCTGAGCCTGTGCGAGCGAGGTTCCCGCCGCAGCGACTGTCGCGGCAGCGCATATCGTCAGAATATGTTTGATCATCATCGCTCTTGTATAGTCCCCGGGCCCCGTCCGGACCGTTAACGGCCAGATGACGGAAGATAGCGGCACATTCAAGACATTACAGGTTGATTTGTGCTTGATTTGCCGATTTGTGATCCGCAAGACTACCGTTGCCCCGTTGCATCATGGGACGAAAATCAACTCACGCTTGAGATCACCGGAGTCGCCGGCTCCGTTTTTTACGGAACGACCCGGAATCGTTGCGGTATGTTCGAATCAGCCTGATTCGCCTCCGCTTTGAGCTTCGATCCCCGCGTGGCGAACGCGGCAAGCAGTACCGTCACCGCGTTCAGATGGCTCATGGGCCCTGGCCAATTCGCCGCCGGGGCGGAAATTCGCAATCCCTCGATGCTTCCCGGCTTTCGCTTCCTGTTTGCCGCGATCCTGCTGTCAGCCTCCATCCTGGTGTTCGGCCTAGGCGCCGCCGCGCTGCTGCGGGCGACCCACGAGCAGTATGTCAGCAACCCCTCCTGGCGGAACGGCCCGCAGGAGAAGGTGTTTGCGCAAGCTCCCGAGCCGGCCCAGCCGGTGCTCGCGGTACTGCGCGCCGAGCCGGAGGCGGTCGAGCCCACGCCGTCGCTGCGCGACCGGGTGCCGACGATCGGATTGCCGGCGAGCGAGCCCGAGCAGATCGCGCTGACGACCGAGACCGAATTTCAGCCGCAGATCGTTGCACCTCCCGCTGACGTCCCCGCCGAACCGGCCAATGCCGAGACCATGGCCGAGACCAAGGCCGAGACGACGGCGGACGCCGCGGCGCCGGCCTCGAGCAACACGCTTACTCCGGCCGACGCCACCACATCCATCGCCGCGGCCAAGCCCGTTCCGATTGCTCTCGCGAGCAAGCCAACACCTGCCGCCGCCAGCGGAGCCTCGGCTTCGTCCACGTTCGACATGGCGAGCGCGAAGTTCGCCGCGTTGAACGACCCGGCGACCACGGCCTGGAAGGATCCGCCGGCGAAAGCCAAGGGCGACGCTAAGGCCGACAGCAGCTCGCCGGAGAGCAAGGCGACCAAGCCGCGGGCGCATCGGGTGAAGAAGCGCCGCCGCATTGTCCGGCGTCCGCCGCCGCCGGTTCAGCAACTCGATCCGTTCGGGCAGCCGCAACCGGCCTTCGCCGCGACGACCGCGCGCGCGCGTCAGTAAGGTTACGCCGGCCCGGTCGCGATCGGCGGGCCTTTTTCCTGGCCCCATTCCGACCATGAGCCGTCGTAGAGTGCGGTGTCGGTGATGCCGAGGCGATAGAGCGCGAGCGTCAGCACGCCGGCAGAGACGCCGGAGCCGCAGCTCGTCACGATCGGCGCATCGAGCTTGACGCCGGCGTTCGCGAAGGCGGCGCGGAGATCGTCGAGCGGCTTCATCGTGCCGGTCGCGGCGTCGAACAGCTGATTGTAAGGCACGTTGCGTGCGCCGGGGATGTGACCGGAGCGGATGCCCGCGCGCGGCTCGGGCGCCCGGCCCTCGAAACGGTCGGCGGCGCGCGCGTCGATCACCTGCTCGGCACGGCTTTCGACGTTGGCGACCAGTTGCTGCATGCTGCGCACGCGTTTTGAATCATAGCTCGCCTTGAACGTCGCAGGCTTCGGCTTCACTTCGCCGGTCTCGGTCGCACGTCCCTCGGCGCGCCATTTCTTCAGGCCGCCATTGAGGATACGCACATCGTTGTGGCCGAAAGCCAGGAACATCCACCACGCGCGCGGCGCGGCGACCCAGCCGCCGGCATCGTAGATCACGATGGTGTCGGCATTGGAGATGCCGAGATTGCCGACGTCGCGGCCGAACTGCTCGGCGCTCGGATACATGTGCGGCAGCGGGTTGGAATGGTCCGATACCGCATCGACGTCGAAGAACACCGCGCCCGGCAGATGGGCTGCGAGATAATCGTCCTTCGGCAATGGCAGCACGCCCGGCAGCTTGAAGCTGGCGTCGATCACCTTGACGCCGGCGTCGTTGATGTGGGTGGCGAGCCATTCGGTGGAGACGAGAGGATCGGTGGGGGTCATTCGCTACTTCCTTTGTCATTCCGAGCCGCGAGCGAGGTTGAAGCAGTACGCGTCAAATTCTGCTGTCATCGTCCGGCTTGGCCGGACGATCCAGTATTCCAGAGGCGATTGTGATTGAACGAAGAGGCCGCGGCGTACTGGATTCCCCGCTGTCGCGGGGAATGACGCCGGAGATTGGAGCGACAGCGAAGCACTCCTCACCCCTTCTTCTTCGGCTCCCACTGCTCCACCGGCCCGCCGGCATCCCGCCAGGCGGCGTAGCCGCCGGCGATGTGGGCGACGGGCTTCAGGCCCATGTCCTTCGCGGTCTTCGCCGCGAGAGCGGAGCGCAGGCCGCCGGCGCAGTGGAACACGAACTTCTTGTCCTCCTGGAACACCGGCTTGGCGTACGGGCTCTGCGGATCGATCCAGAATTCGAGCATGCCGCGGGTGCAGGCGAACGCGCCGGGGATGCGGCCGTCACGCTCGATCTCGCGGGGATCGCGGATGTCGACGATGACGACGTCGCCGTTTTTGGAGATCTCGATGGCATCCTTGGCGTTGAGCGTCTCGATCTCCGCATTGGCCTCGTCGATCAGCGCCTTGATGCCGCGGGTGATGGTCTGGGGCATGTGGTTCTCCCTCTTGTTGTCCTTCCGTGGAGCGCGAGCTAATGCGTCAATTCCTTCATCGCACCCTCGAGCCCCTCGATCGTGATCGGGTACATGCGATTGGCGAAGATGCGTTTGATGATGGTGGTGGATTCCGAATAGTCCCAATGCTTCTGCTGCACAGGATTCAGCCACACCGAATGCGGATAGGTGTGGATGATGCGGTCGAGCCAGACCGAGCCGGGCTCCTCGTTGACATGCTCGACCGAGCCCCCGGGCACCATGATCTCGTAAGGCGACATCGAGGCGTCGCCGACGAACACGATCTTGTAGTCGTGCGGATATTTGTGCAGCACGTCCCAGGTCGGCGTGCGGTCGGTGAAGCGGCGCTTGTTCTGCTTCCACACGCCTTCATAGAGGCAGTTGTGGAAGTAGAAATACTCCATGTGCTTGAACTCGCTCTTCGCCGCCGAGAACAGCTCCTCGACCTGCTCGATATGCGCGTCCATCGAGCCGCCGATGTCGAAGAACACCAGCAGCTTCACCGCGTTGCGCCGCTCGGGCCGCATGTGGACGTCGAGATAGCCGTGATTGGCGGTCTCGCGGATGGTGGTGTCGAGATCGAGTTCGTCGGGCGCGCCAGTGCGCGCGAACTTGCGCAGACGGCGCAGCGCCACCTTGATGTTGCGAATGCCGAGCTCGACGTTGCCATCGAGATCCCTGAACTCGCGTTTGTCCCACACCTTCACGGCGCGGTTGTTGCGGTTCTTTTCCTGGCCGATGCGAACGCCTTCGGGATTGTAACCATGGGCGCCGAACGGCGAGGTGCCGGCGGTGCCGATCCACTTCGAGCCGCCCTGATGACGGCCCTTCTGCTCCTCGAGGCGCTTCTTCAGGGTCTCCATGAGCTTGTCCCAGCCCATGGCCTCGATCTGCTTCTTCTCTTCGTCCGTCAGGTATTTCTCGGCGAGCTTCTTCAGCCACTCCTCGGGGATCTCGGCGCCTTCCATGGCATCGAGCAGGCTTTCCAGCCCCTTGAACACCGTGCCGAAGACGCGGTCGAACTTGTCGAGATTGCGCTCGTCCTTCACCAGCGAGGTGCGCGACAGATAGTAGAAATTCTCAACCGAGTAATCCGCGAGGTCAGCGTCGAGCGCCTCCACCAGCGTGAGGTATTCGCGCAGCGTTACGGGGACCTGCGCATCGCGCAGAGAAGTGAAGAATTGCAGGAACATGGGTGACAGATTGCCCGTCGGGGGGCGAACGTCAAGGGGCGGAGGCCACTGCGCTGCGCTGGACCAGGAGGCTTTTTGCTCTAGAATTGGCGGTCTCACGGGGTTGTCTTGGGGACGTTTGCAATGGGAATTCTCGCAGCGCTCATCATTGGCGCGATCGCCGGCTGGCTTGCCGGCAAGATTGTCCATGGGGCGGGATTTGGGCTGATCGGCAACATCGTCGTCGGCATCATCGGCGCGCTCGTGGCCAGCTGGATTCTACCTCAGCTGCACATCCAGCTCGCAACGGGCACGGTCGGCGCCATCGTCGATGCCACGATCGGCGCGGTGATTGTGCTCGTCATCCTTTCGCTGATAAAACGGGTCTGAAAGCCTGACCGAACCAGGAACGGCCGCCACGCGCGGCCGTTCCCATGTCGCGACCAGGGCAACGCCTGGGACGACGACCAACAAGGACGCGCGATGAAATTTACCGGCACCAAGGACTATGTTGCGACCGACGATCTCAAGGTCGCGGTCAATGCCTCGATCGTGCTGGAGCGCCCGCTGCTCATCAAGGGCGAGCCCGGCACCGGGAAAACCGTTTTGGCCGAGGAAGTGGCGAAGGCGCTGAACGCCCCGCTTCTGACCTGGCACATCAAGTCCACCACCAAGGCGCAGCAGGGCCTCTACGAGTACGACGCGGTGTCGCGCCTGCGCGACAGCCAGCTCGGTGATAGCAAGGTGTCCGACATCAAGAACTACATTAAGCGTGGCAAGCTGTGGGACGCCTTCACCGCCGAGCAGCGCCCCGTGCTCCTGATCGACGAGATCGACAAGGCCGACATCGAATTCCCGAACGACCTCCTGCTCGAGCTCGACCGCATGGAATTCCATGTCTACGAGACCGGCGAGACGATCAAGGCCAAGCAGCGCCCGATCATGATGATCACCTCCAACAACGAGAAGGAGCTGCCGGACGCCTTCCTGCGCCGCTGCTTCTTCCACTACATCAAGTTCCCCGACGCCGACACCATGACCCGGATCGTCGACGTCCACTTCCCCGGCATCAAGAAGCGCCTGGTCGAGGAAGCCCTGCGCATCTTCTTCGAGGTCCGCGAAGTGCCCGGCCTGAAGAAGAAGCCGTCGACCTCGGAGCTGCTCGACTGGCTCAAGCTGCTGCTGAACGAAGACATGAGCGTCGAGCAGTTACGCGAGCGCGACCCGCGCAAGCTGATCCCACCGCTGCACGGCGCGCTGCTCAAGAACGAGCAGGACGTGCATCTGTTCGAGCGGCTGGCGTTCCTGAGCCGACGGGAAGTGTAGGCTTCTCGTGTCCCGGACGCGCTGCAGCGTGCAACGCTGCTGCGCAGAGCCGGGACCCAGAATGCGACACGGCACAATGCGGCGACATGGGCCCCGGCTCTGCAGCGCACCGCTGAAGAAGCGCTGCGCTGCGTCCGGGGCGCGAGAGTAAATTGTGGCGCACGCTCTCTCCATATCGTCATTGCGAGCGGAGCGAAGCAATCCAGAATCCCCCCGCGGTAAGACTCTGGATTGCTTCGCTCCGCTCGCAATGACGGAATAGGAGGCGGCAGCGCCGCTCTTCCAGCTTGCATTTTGATCGCAGACACACGCCCGCATCCTCGCGGCGCATTTCGCCCGAGCTATGCTCTCTCCATCGCCCTCATCAAAAAGGGCGCAGGGAAGACCGGGTGCCGGCTGGCACCCACGGTCCGCTGTGCGCGGGTAGCGCAAAAGGAATTGCACAGCGGCATACAGGTGAAGCCCAACACACGGCCTTCCCTGCGCAGTGGCTTTACGGCTTATGCCGTGCTCTCCCGGGAGCCGAGTTCCTGTTGGCCTCCCTCGTCTTCACGAAAGTCGCGGACACCGCGCCGGTTGACGCGAATGCCGCATCCGCAAAGGCTTGACCGTAGCAACGACGGCCAGGACCACACGGTTTTGCCGTACGCACACAGCGTCGCTCGTCCACACGAAGCCTCGGGCTCACGGAGAGCAATCCGCCCTGCCCACGCCTCTCGCACACGACGCTGCCGCGTCCACCGCAACCCGGCCCGCGTTTCGAACGACTCGCGAACCGCCCCTCTTCGTCGGGCCGGGCTGTTTCGATTTATGCCGCAATTCCGAATTTCGGTAAAGTGGAATGTTTTCGCGCAGAGGGATTGACGTAGTGCATGGTGTTTTGCCCGTCGGGCACGCGTAGGATGGGTAGAGCGCAGCGAAACCCATCAAACTTTTCCCGCGGTGATGGAGGCGATGGGTTTCGCTACGCTCTACCCATCCTACGAAGATGCCCTACGCCACCGCCGCATCCGGCACGCGCGCGGCTTCCATCGGCTGCTTGCCGCGGATCAAATCCGAGGCGCGGTCGGCGATCATCATGGTCGACGCATTCAGGTTCGCCGAGATCATGCGCGGCATCACGGAGGCATCGATCACGCGGAGGCCTTCGAGGCCGTGAACGCGGAGCTGGTCGTCGACGACCGCCCAGGTCGAATCGGCCGGGCCCATGCGGCAGGTGCAGCCGGGATGGAAGGTGGTGGTGCCGCGTTCGGTGGCCGCGGCCAGAAACTCGTCGTCCGTGTTGATGTCAGGGCCGGGGAAATCCTCGTAGGCGTAATAAGGCGACAGCGGCGCGGACTTCAGTAGGTTGCGCGCGAGCTTCATGCCGCCGACGATGACGCGGCGATCGAGCTCGGCGTCGAGATAGTTGGTCTGGATGATCGGCGGCGCAAAGGGATCGCTGGAGCGGATGCGGACATAGCCGCGGCTCTCGGGGCGCTGCTGCCAGGAGGCCACCGTCATGCCGGGCTCGTCCTCGAGCTGGCCCTGCACGCCTTCCTTGTAGCTCGCCGGCGTGAAGGTGAGCTGAAGGTCGGACGAGTCGGCGCTCTCGCCGGAATGCCAGAAGCAATAGACCATGGTCGGCGACAGCGAGAGCAGGCCTTTGCGCGCGGTCGCCCATTTCAGCGCCTCGATCCACAGCGAGAAGCCGCGGCGAAGCTCGTTGATGGTCCTGATGTCTTTGACACGCGCCACAGTGCGCGGCGCATAATGATCCTGCAGGCCCTCGCCGACCGGCAGCGCGTGACGCACCTGGATGCCGTGGGTCTGCAACAGGTCGGGCGAGCCGATGCCGGAGAGCTGCAAGAGCTGCGGCGAATTATAGGTGCCGCCGGAGAGGATCACTTCCTTGTTGGCGCGCACCTCCACCGGCGTGCCGCCTGAGCCGCCCTTCATGTAGCGCACGCCGACGGCGCGCTTGCCCTCGAAGATGATCTCGGTCGCGTGCGCGTGGGTGTGGACATGCACGTTCGGCCGCTTCATCGCGGGCTTGAGAAACGCGGTCGAGCCGGAGACGCGCAAGCCCTTGTCGATGGTGCGCTGACAATAGGAGACGCCTTCCTGGGTCTTGCCGTTGTAATCGGGGTTGCGGGGGATGCCGAGCGAGACCGCGCCTTCCATGAAGGCTTCGCAGAGCGGATCGCGCCAGTTCATCGTGGTGACGGTGAGATTGCCGTGGCGGCCGCGGTAAATGTCCTCGCCCTCGCCGACCCGCTTCTCCAGCCGTCGAAAGTAAGGCAGCACATCGGCATAGCCCCAGCCGCGATTGCCCATCTGCGCCCAGGTGTCGAAATCCATGCGCTGGCCGCGGTTGTAGATGTGGCCGTTGATCGAGGACGAACCGCCGAGCGTCTTGCCGCGCGGCGCATAGATGCTGCGCCCGCCGGTCCAGGGCCCGACCTCCTGCTGGTAGGCCCAGTTGATGCTCTTCATGTGGAAGGTCTTGATGAAGCCCGCCGGCAGATGGATGTAGGGATGCCAGTCGCTGGGTCCGGCCTCCAGCACGCAGACGCTCACGTTCGGGTCTTCGCTCAGCCGGCTGGTGAGCACGCAACCCGCCGAGCCCGCGCCGATGATCACGTAGTCAAATCTATCCATGGTGCCTCGGCCGCCGCTCAGCGTGGCTTGTCGTTGAGTTGATAATTCAAATGCGTCCGCACGGTCGGCCATTCGGCCGCGGTGATGCTGTAGACGACGGTATCGCGCAGCGTGCCGTTGGGCGCGACCTGATGGCTGCGCAGAATGCCGTCCTGCTTGGCGCCGAGACGCTCGATGGCATTGCGGCTCTGATGATTGAAGAAGTGCGTGCGGAATTCCACCGCGATGCAGTTCAGGGCTTCGAAGGCGTGGGTGAGCAGCAGCAGCTTGCACTGCGTGTTGAGCGGGCCGCGCTGCGCGCTCTTGCCGTACCAGGTCGAGCCGATCTCGACGCGGCGGTTGGCGGCATCGATGTTCATGTAGGTCGTCATACCCACGATCTTGCCGCTGCCATCGAACACGGTGAAGGGGAGCATCGAGCCCGCGGCCTGAAGACCGAGCCGGCGGTCGATTTCCTTGGTCACGTTGTCCGGCGTCGGGATCGCGGTGTACCAGATGGTGGAGAGCTCGCCATCCTTCACGGCCTCGATCAGCCCCTCGCGGTGCTGATGCGACAGCGGCTCGAGTCGGGCATGCTGTCCGCGCAGGGTGATGGGATCAGGCCAGGGCATTGCAGGTCTCTCTCTGTTGTCGTTGCGAGCGAAGCGAAGCAATCCAGAGTGCCTGCTCCTCGTCCTGAGGAGCGCGTCTTCGCGCGTCTCGAAGGATGAAGGCCCCGCTGGTGACCTCGCCCTTCGAGACGCGCGCTAAGGGCGCGCTCCTCAGGGTGAGGTCTACTGGATTGCTTCGCTTCGCTCGCAATGACGGCTTGGCTCACTTGTTCAAGAAATTCAACGGCAAACCGCCGCGCGGCCAGTCCATGGTGATCAGCTCGCCCTTGCCCGAGAGCGTGATGTAGGCGGTCTTCAGCTCGGGGCCGCCGAAGGCGATGTTGGTGGTGACGCGGTCGCCGGTCGGCACCTGCTCGACCAGGGTGCCATCGGGCGCGATCACCGAGATGCAGCCGGAGACGAGGGTGGCGACGCAGACATTGCCGTTCGCTTCGACCGCCAGCGAGTCGAACATCTGGTAGCCGCCGAGGCCGCAGATCGGTTTGCCGCGCTCGCCGCGATAGATCACGTCGCGCGGCTTCAGCGTGCCGGGCGCGGAGAGCTCGTAGGCCCAGAGCCGGCCCGTCGGCGTCTCCGCGATGTAGACGGTGTTCTCGTCCGGCGACAGGCCGATGCCGTTGGCCGGCAATACGCCATGAACGATTTCGACGATCTCCTTCATGCCGGGCTTGAGATAATACATGCCGCCGACGTCCATCTCGCGCGCGCGGCGCTTGCCGAGATCGGAGAACCAGAGGCCGCCGTGCTTGTCGAACACCAGATCGTTCGGACCGCGCAGATCGTGCTCGCCGCACTTGGTGACGACGGTCTCGATCTTGCCCGATTGGAGATCGACGCGCTGAATCGAGCCGCCGAGATAATCGTCCGGCTGCGGGCCGGGCATGATCATGTTGCGGGTCGGGATCCAGGAGAAGCCGCCATTGTTGCAGATGTAGACCTTGCCGTCGGGGCCGAGCGCCGCGCCGTTCGGGCCGCCCGGAATCTTCGCGACGATCTCCTTGCGGCCGTCGGGATAAACGCGGGTCAGGCGCTGACCGCGGATCTCCACCAGCACCACCGAGCCGTCCGGCATCACGACCGGCCCTTCGGGAAATTCAAGGTCGGTGGCGAGAACGCGGACGTTGGACATGTGGGGACCCTCCCGATGGCTTGTTATGACTTGCACGGGATGTCCGGTACGGGTCCCACACGCAAGATTTGCCTGCGGTTATGACAAAGTCACCGCGGCTTGCCAAGCAAGCCGGATGGTATGCCAGCGTTGCGCGCTACTGCTTCATTGCCCCGGCTCGGCGGAGCAGCGTTACACGCTGCGCCGCATCCGGGACACGGCATTCACTTCGCATCCTTCGGCGACGGCGCGTCCTGCTTCTTCTTCACATCCTCCGCGATCTTCGCCTGCGCGGCCTGGAGATCGCCGAACGTCTTCTGCAAGCCGGCAACCGTCGTCTTCAACGCATCGATCTGGCGAGCCGCGGCGTCCAGCTTCTGCTGGTGATCGAGGTTTAGCCTGGTGATCGTCTTCTGGAGAAAGTCGACGTTGCTCTGGAGGCAGCTGGTGCGGCGCTCCATGGTCTTCTCGACGGTGCAGATCTCGATGCCGGGCACGTCCTGCGCGCGAACCGGCGCATTCGCCAGCGCGGCGAGCAATAACATCGCGAAACAGACGCCGGCACTTCGAAGATGCATGCTGGTTCCTCGTCAAATCAATCACGGCAATGTGCGCTTTTTGCGCGCCGCCGCATAAGGCTACCACACTCGCACCGCATTCTCGCGTTGAGCTTGTAGCTGTTCCCTCGGACGGGGAGCGATGATCTGCACGCGGAGGGAAATGGGCACTTCTTCCGCGGCTTTGTTTAGGGGAGATTTTTGGAATGGCAACGCGCGACAGACGACTTGCAGAATTCGACGGCTCCGGAGAACCGCCGCCCGGCCTTGCAGTCGAAGTGCTGTGCGAGGACCATAGCGGGACGTATCAACTGCCGTTCGCTTGCCGCTATGTGGAGGGACGCTGGCAGAACCACACCGCCGGCGTCGCGGTCGAAGCAACCGTCATCGGCTGGCGCGTGCCGCGCTTGAAGCACTCGGGCGTGGCCTGAGCATCGAATTCTGTCTCAAAATGCAACGGGGCCGCGTCCCGGCTTAATCTTCGGAACGCGGCCCGAACGAATCACGTCCGAATCAGCCGTGGGGCGCTGTACGCGCCTGTTCACGGCTAGATGTCGCAACCGGTTCGCACGCGTATACAATATCTGTGCAGCGCGTGAGCAGGCCGAGCCGGCCACGACGCCAAAAAGTTAACGGCTTCAATGACTTCAATGCCATGACTGCCGGGTGCGGCGGTTCAGGCCGCGCCCCCAAAACAGGCAGGGCGGCACCAGGCCTGCCTAATATTCGACCTCGAGCTCCTCGATCTCGGCCGGCTCGTCCCTTGCCGCTGCGATCCATTCCCTCATCTCGGGCATGGCCAGGATGGTATCGGCATAGGCTTTCAAAAGCGGTTCGAGCTTGACGTCATAGGTGACGAAGCGCGTCACCACCGGGGCGTACATCGCATCCGCCATGGTGCGCTTCTCGCCGAACAGGAAGGGGCCGCCCGATTTCTCCAGGCAGTCGCGCCAGATCGCCCAGACGCGATCGATGTCGGCCTGCGCGCGCGACCAGATCTTGAAGCCAGGGAAATGTCCCTTCAGATTCACCGGCAGCGAGGCGCGCAACGTGGTGAAGCCGGAGTGGATTTCGCCGCAGATCGAGCGGCAATGTGCGCGCTGGACGCTGTCAGCCGGCAGCAGGCCGGCATCCGGCATCGCCTCGTTGAGATATTCGGCGATCGCCAGCGTGTCCCAGACCACGGCGCCGTCGTGCCGCAGGCACGGCACCAGGATCGATGACGACAGCAGCAGGATCTCCGCGCGTGCCGACGCGTCGTCGGGCGCGGTGGCGATCTCCTCGAAATCGAGCCCGGAAAATTTCGTCAGCAGCCAGCCACGCAGCGACCAGGACGAGTAGTTCTTGCTGCTGATGGTCAGTTTCGCCTTCGCCATATGGCCTCCCCTCACGCCTTTGACCTGCACCCGCCCGGCCTGCGGGGAATGCTCGCTTCCCGCAAACAAAGCAGCAAGCGACGTGCCAATCTGGAGGTCGGCCCATCTCCGGTTTGGCTTCGATATTGCATAGCAGCATGGGACAGGTGGGCGTTTCAGTATGATGTCGATGTATTATCAGGCCTTTCAGAACCATATGGACCTGACGGCGCCGTGGCGGTCGGGCGCTTCCTCCGCACTCCAATTCCTCAATCTGGTGCCGCAGGGCTTGTCGGATCAGGTCGTCGGCCGACTGTCGGCCGCGCTGGAGCTGATCTCGCGCTCCACCCTCACCTATCACCGCCCCGCTTACGGCATCGACAGCGTCATGGTGGGCAACCGCGAGGTCGGCATCACCGAGGAGGTCGCTTACGCGACGCCGTTCGGCTCGCTGCTCCACTTCAAGAAGGATGGCGCGCCCGAGCAGCCGCGCATGCTGCTGGTGGCGCCGATGTCCGGCCATTTCGCGACGCTGCTGCGCGGCACCGTGAAGACGCTGCTGCAGGACCACGACGTCTACATCACCGACTGGCACAATCCACGCGACATTCCACGCAGCGAGGGTCGCTTCGGGCTCGACGACTACACCGATCACCTCATCGATTTCCTCGGCCAGCTCGGCCCGCGCCCGCATATGGTGGCGATCTGCCAGCCCTCGGTCCCGGCGCTCGCGGCCGCCGCGATCATGTGCGAGGGCAACCATCCCTCGCGGCCGGCGACGCTGACACTGATGGCGGGCCCGATCGACACGCGCATCCAGCCGACCAGGGTCAACGAGTTCGCCAAGAGCAGGCCGATCGACTGGTTCGAGCAGAACCTGATCAACTACGTGCCGATGCAGTGCCGCGGCGCGCTTCGGAAAGTCTATCCCGGCTTCGTGCAGCTCACCGCCTTCGTCTCGATGAATCTCGAGCGCCACATCAAGCAGCACATGGATCTCGCCAACCACATCGCCAAGGGCGAGAAGGACAAGGCGGCCAGCATCAAGAGCTTCTACGACGAATATTTCGCCGTGATGGACCTGCCCGCCGAGTTCTACATCGAGACCGTGCGCGACGTATTCCAGGAGCATCTGCTGCCGCAGGGCAAGCTGGTGCATCGGGGACGTCCGGTGAACACCAAGGCCGTCAGCCGAATGGGGCTGATGACGGTCGAGGGCGAGAAGGACGATATCTGCTCGATCGGCCAGACACTCGCGGCGCAAGACCTCTGCACCGGCGTGCGCGCCTATCGCCGCGTTCACCACATGCAGGCCGGCGTCGGCCATTACGGTGTGTTCTCGGGCAAGCGCTGGAACAACGAGATCTATCCGCTGCTGCGGGATTTCGTGCACGTGAATTCCTGAAGGCGCACCAAATTCCTTCGGCAATATCAGACAAAGCATCGTCGCTTTGGGAAAGACGCCGGCGCTGCACCAGCCCTAAAACACGGACATGCCGCTTCAGCCGGAGGCCTTGCCATGTCCGAATTGCCAACCCCAGCCGCCACGCCGGCCGCGATCGTCGACGCACTGAAGGCGGTCGCAGGCAATCCGCCGAAGGTGCGCGCGAGCTTCGCCAAGGGTCGATGCGTGCGCGGCACGTATACCCCGTCCGACCGCGCGGCAGAGATCACGCGATCGCTGAGCTTCACAAAGCCCTCGCGCGTGCTGGCGCGCTTCTCAGTCGGCGGCGGCAATCCTGACGTAGCCGACACCAGCAATTTGGTGTTGCGCGGCTTCAGCTTCAGGCTTGGCGGCGACGCCCATCGCTCGGACATTTTGGTGGAAAGCGCGCCTGTGCATTTTGCACGGACGCTGGACCAGATGCTCGCCTTCCTTAAGGCGCGCATTCCGGGCGCGGACGGCAAGCCCGACATGGCGAAGGTCAAGGCCTACTCCGCGGCCAATCCTGAGACGCTGAATCAGGCCAGTTACATCGCCGCGCGCCGGCTGCCCGGCAGCTTTGCCGGCACGACCTATTGGGGCGTGCACGCCTTTCCCGCGACCAGCGCGAAAGGTGAGACCCGCTTCATCAAGTTCAAGCTCGCGCCTGTCGGCGGCGATATCACGCTGAGTGAGGACGAAGCCGGGGCGAAGTCCGCCGACTTCCTGCACAAGGATCTCGCGCAGAGGATCGCAGCTGGCGACGTTCGCCTCAACGTGATGGCCCTGCTCGACCGTCCCGGCGATCCCGTCATGGACGTCACCCTGCGATGGCCGGACGAGGACAACCGGGAGGAGGTGCGGCTGGGGACGATCGTCATCACCAGTCTGGAAGCCGACGATGCCTGCGACCGGTCCATCTTCGATCCTGCTAATCTCGCCGATGGCATCGGCCATCCGCCGGACGAGATTTTCGCGGCGCGCCGCGCGGCCTACAACAATTCGCTGGCGAAGCGCCGCTGATTAGATCTTTTCTCGTCCGCCATCCGTTTCGCGACGCCACGCGCCCGGACTGACGCCGACCATCGACGAGAACACCCGCGTGAAATGGCTCTGATTGGCAAATCCGGCCGAGATGGCAATCTCGGACAACGGCAGGTCGCGGACCGTCATCAGTTGCTTGGCTGCCTTCACGCGCTGTTGGAGCAGCCATTGATGCGGCGGCAGGCCGGTGGAGATGCGGAATGCACGTGAGAAATGGCTGACGGAAAGGCCGAGCTCGGTCGCGATCTGCTGCAACGCGATCTTGCCTGAGAGATCGGAGTCGAGCCGCTCACACGCGCGCTTCACCTGCCATGGCGCGAGACCGCCGCGGCTCGGTTCTGCGGCGGGTTTGAGCCCGCCATAGGTCTGGCCGACATGGGCGGTGAGCGCGAGCATCATGTGATCGACGAAAAGCTGGTTGGTCTCGTCGGGCCGACGCAGTCCTTCCTGCAACGAAGCGCCGACATGTCGGATGATCGCGTCGTCATGACCGACACCGGGCTCGTAGCTGAGCTCGCCAATGCGCGACCCGCGGGGCTGCACGGCAAGGTCACCAATGGCCGAGCGCGGCAAATAGAAGAAGAGCGAGTGAAACGGCTTGTCGATCACATAGCGCGGGTCGCGCTTGAGGTCGTACAGATAGGTCGCTCCTGCGCGAACATCCGCCTTGGTGACACAGCGGCCCTGCTCCCAGCATTCGCAATCCGGATAATCGCGGAATTTCAGGCTGACGAGATAGGCATCTTCCGCCGCCAGGGAGCCGGAAATATCCGGTGTCGGATCGTCGTTGCGGACTTCGGTGACCGCGAGCGCGGCGCTATGCAGCGAACGCGTGATCAGCACTGGTGCTTGCTTCGAGTGAAGGCCCTGTCCGAGCCTCCGTCCGTAGACGCCCGCTTGTGTCATTTCAATAAACCTATCCGTAAAGGCACTTCTTCGTCGACCTTCCCGATATTCGCGCATTATCGGAGATCGCCGGCCAACGGTCCAGCCGCAGCGCATAACACGAAGCTTTTGCCGCAGGCTGTCGCGCCGGATCGCGCCGCGATGATTTCATTGTGATTTCAGCGTGATGTCACAGGCCCGGCATCGCGAAGGACAACACAGTTAATCTGTTCTGCGACTCACCGCACGATTTCGTCGTGCGTTCTCGAAAGCATTCGCAGCGCGCCTGCGCGCCTCAGGCGGACCACTCCTCGCCCCAGACCTGGACGACGTGACCCGGCGACACTTCGCGATATTGCCGAACCGGCGGCCAGACGCTCGCGGCACAAGACCTTTGCACCGGCGTGCGCGCCTATCGCCGCGTCCACCACGTTGTCGGACATTACGGCGTGTTCTCGGGCAAGCGCTGGAACAACGAGATCTATCCGCTGCTGCGGGATTTCGTGCACGTCAACTCGTGAAGCGCCGTTCCCTGGCCCGCACGTCACGTTGCAAATCTCAATGTGCAATTGCGCATTGAGGTTCGAAGATGCTGGCGGCATATCGAGACGCCTCTGCCCCCAAACGACCGGCTAGAGAGCACGTGGCTAACGCTCTTGCTTGAGCAGCTCTTTCGCTTCTTCGACTTCGGGAAGATTTCGCTCCGCATCGAATTCAGCAAGGACGGGAGCGAGCACCTCGGATACCGCGCCCGCTCGGCCCCTTCTCTTGAGCAGGCGTGCGAGACCAAGGGCGCTGCGCAACTCGAAAGTCTTCGCCTGTTGGTGTCGTGCGATTTCCAGCGCTCGCTTGAGGGCATGTTCGGCACTGCATTCGTCAGGGTCATGGCGCGACAACAGTTCGCCGTAGACGCGATGCAGCTCGGCATCAAGCCAATGCTGACCGGATTGGCCCGCCCATGCGATCAATTCGCTCAAGATTTCCAGCCCGTTTTCGAGTTGACCCGACTCTGCGGCCGCCATGGCGACATGCATCCCCCAAAACGGTTCACAGAGATAGCAGTCATTCTCGTGCAGCAAGGTCCAGCCGCGGCGCATTTCCGTCAATCCGGTCGTTCGGTCGTCGGCGCGCCACTTGGCCAGGCCATTCAGGTAGGTGCCGGCGGCCACATACAGCGGCATCGTGTGGTCCCGAGCGAGACCGAGCGCCAGGATCGTCTCTGTTTGCTGCAACATGCCCCCGCATAGTCCGTCAAACACAGCGCGATGAACAAGCGCATTGGCCTGGGAAAGAGCCCGTTTTTCTCCTGAAGCACTCACCGCTTCGGCGGCGAGCCGGCGCGCGCGAGCGATCCCGCCAAGCGGCCAGAGCACCAGGGCAAGAAATCTCATAATCACGAACGGAAGATCCAGCGCCGAAGCCCTGAACGTCGCGGGATCCGGCTCGGCACCATAGATATCCAGCGCCTGCTCAAGATGCACTCTCGCGTTCAAGTAGTCACCCCCGAACCAGCAGGTAACCCCGCCCGTCCAGTGGGCTACGACGGCGGCCACCGGGGAGTCCGGTCGTCGGTCAGCGGCGCTCCCGATGGCATCCGCCAGCTCCCGCATCGGAGCGAGTTCGCCGTGTGTCAGGCAGGCATTGAAGAGTCCCGAATGGACTGGCGCAAGTTCAACTGGATCATTGATGTCGGCTACGAACTGCCGAGCGCGCGTCCATGCGGCTACCGTTTCGGGAGCGCTGTGCCCGAGGCTGCCCCGTAGTGCGCGACCATAGGCGATTTGAAGATGGAGCCTGCTCATCATCCCGCGAGGCGCATCAGGCAACTCACCGGCGGTGGCAATCGCCTTGCCGAGATGTGCGATCGCCTCGGAATAGGCCGAACGCTTCAGCGCCTGCTGTCCCGCCTTGCGCCACCACTCGTGGGCGACCTCGCTCAACCCCGCCTCGGTGAAGTGGTGTGCCAGAACTTCCGGCTCGGTCTCAGCGACGACTGGAAACTTTTCGCGCAGGACGTCGCCGATGCGGGTGTGCAGCACATGCCGTTTGCTCTTGAGCAGGCTCTCGTAGGCCGTTTCCTGAACGAGAGCGTGCTTGAAACTATAGTTTGCTTCGGGCGGAACCCCGCGACGCACCAGCAGTTCGGCCTCTTCGAGTTGCCCTAGCGCAGCACTCAGCGTCAGATCATCGCGTCCCGCCACATATTTCAGCAGCGCGTATGAGAAGTCGCGGCCGATGGCGGCGCCTATCTGCGCCACCTCCTTGACTGGAGCGAGCCGGTCGAGCCGCGCCATCAGCGAATCTTGCAGCGTCGCGGGAATAGCGAGCGGCGGGAGCGGACTATTGAGGCGATAGCGCCCGGCATCTTCGACGAGCAGCCCGGACTCGAGCACCATCTTGGTCAATTCTTCGACGAATAGCGGGATGCCATCCGTCTTGTCGATGATCTGCTTCATCATCTCGCGTGGCAGCTGGCGACCCACGGCCACCTGTTCGACCAGCGCGCGCGAGTCCTGCCGGTCGAGCCGGTCGAGCCGCAACAGACTGACGTTGGCAAGGCCCGACCATGAGGGCTCGAACTCCGGCCGGGATGTCATGAGCACGAGTATCGGCAGTCCCCTGATCCGATCGACCGCGAGATCGAACAGTTCAAGTGTCGTGGCATCGGCCCAATGCATATCCTCGCAGATAATTAGCAGGGGTTGCTCTCGCGCCAACCCCTCGAGCTGATCGAGAAGGGCGGCAAATGTCTGTCGCCGCTGCTGCGCCGGGCTCAAACCGAGCGGCGAACAATGGTCTCCGGTTGGAATCGAAAGGAGAGCCGCAATGAGCGGTGTCGCTCGGGCGACCTGCTGTGTTCCAAGCGCCAGCATTGCTTCGAGCTTGTCGAGCTTTTGCCCGCACGTATCGTGCGAGCGGATGCCGGCGGCGCGCTCGAGCTGCGCGACAAAGGGATGAAGCGCACTGTTGGTGTGGTAAGGCGAACACTGATATCGCACCCGGCGGTGCGCGCCCAACGAGGGGCTTTCGGACAGCGTTGCGACAATGCGCGACTTGCCGATGCCCGCTTCGCCAGAAATCAATACCATCTGGCCCTGCCCCTGCCATGCCCGGCGCTGGCGCGAGAGAATGAATTCGATCTCGTCCTTGCGGCCAACAAAGCCGATCGAGCGCGCCGCGCGGACCGCCTCGAAGCGACTCTCGGATGCGGTCGCTCCCTCCACCGCCCAGACTGCGATGGGTTCGGCTATTCCCTTGACTTCACGGCGGCCGAGATTGCGAAAAGCGAAGAGATCACCAAGCAGCCGGCGCGTCGACGAAGCAACGACGACCGCCCCCGGCTCCGCCAGGCTCTGGAGCCGAGCAGCGAGGTTTGGTGTATCGCCGACGGTTGCGTGCTCCTCTGACGCATCTCCACTGATGAGGTCGCCGACCACCACAAGCCCGGTCGCAATTGCGATCCGCATTTCAACCCGTTCGTCAGCGCCAGTTTTGAGATGCCGAATCGCGGCTATAGTGTCGAGCCCCGCTCGCACTGCGCGCTCCGCGTCATCCTCGTGGGCGCGAGGATAGCCGAAATAGACGAGTATTCCGTCGCCAACGAACCTGGCTATCCTGCCGTCATAAGCGGCAATGACTCTCGCGCAGGCCGCGCGGTAGGCCCGGATCACCTCCCACATATCCTCGGGATCGAGACGCGCCGAGAGCGCAGTCGAGCCGACCAGATCGCAAAACATAACGGTGAGATGGCGCCGCTCGGCGTCATGAGGAGGAGCCGGCGATGCGATCAACGCGGCTGGATCGAGGTCGGCAATAGCACGCAGCATTTTGCGGCGATGGCCGAGCAGGACTCCGAGCTTATCGAAGTCCTCGTCCATCAGTTCGGGAAGGACGTCGATGTCAATCCCATTTTGGACAAGACGCTCTGCGTATTGCCCAAGCCCCAGCTTCTCGAGCCACTCCGCAATCTGCATTGGCTCCACCGATCGTGTAGTAGGCGGTTAGCAGAATTTTGGACCACGGCGCGGGGACAATATCCCAACACCATCATGATGGCACGTCTTGTTTGTTGCGCGATCATTTAGGTTGCTCAGTACCGGTACCGCTTCCGAGCAGAGACATTGCCCAATGCGAGCGGCTGCGCTACCAAAAATCGTCAGCACGCAGCGTTGGGCTACAGAGGTTGCGATGAGTTGTCGGCCGTCAGCTACTCACTTTCGGACCTGAAGCCGAAACCAACACTGCGGCCTGCGCCCACGTCACGACGCCAAGCAGACGCTTTTCCGTGAGCACAGTATTGTTCATTCCTTGTCCATGGACGCTTCGTAGTTGCGAGCCATCGTCCCCGCCGCAACTTGAAGCGAAGAACCAACCACCCAACAGCCGGCAACAAAGCCTATCAGGCCATTGGGCAAGGTTTGATCAAGGACAAGGATGCTGACGGACAGAGTTGCTGCAATCGCGGCGCCGAACGTTCCGGCCGCACTCATGACCTCAGCCGCCTCGAAACCGTTCCATTCGTCCGAGATGCTCGAAATCGACCTCCGAGCGGCACTGCGGGACAAATCAATTCCGACATAATAGCTAAGAGCTCCGTACAGCATCGTTAGCAGCACGATCCAGCCGCTTTCAAACAGTCCGTCTTTCTGACGCAACAGGGTCGCACCCACATAGAGGCCGCAAGAGGCCCCAACGGCTGCGAGCCCAATTCTTTCAATAAGATGGGCCGATTTGATCAGACTGGAACGAGCGATCCGAAGATTGCCGGTTTGCTTCGTTACGGATAATGCGCTGGAAACTGCATTGCTAATCTTCATTGGAGTCTCCCTCTCAGGTAAGTAGCGGCCTACCGGCCGACCTCGAATAGAGGCTGCCTCGTGGACGTGCTTTGCGATTCCGTGGATTCCAATTTCTGAGATCTGTGCTGAGTGATGGGGCTGGCTTGCTCATGAGCAAGACGAGAGCCAATCCAAAGCTGCGAGCTCGCCGCTTCGCAGGCATTGCATCTCACCCGTGTCTGTCAATTAGCTCCGGGTGCGGCAATTTCTTGTGGAAGTGATAGCTCAAAAAGAGAGTGATGGAATGTGAGACGGTTCACATACCGTGGTTTCCTGTCGCTCCATCCGGTCACAATTTCCGGAGGACGCCTCTGCATCGTCGCGACACCCGGGAGCGCGCAAGCAGGAGCTGAACGGCGCGGTCTACTCGCAAGCTGTCCCCGCATTTCGCCGACGTCAAATCTATCCGCCCTTGCTGTTTTCGTGCACGTCAACTCATGAGGTTAGGCCGCGTCACCGGAAACGCACCGCGCCTGCGCGCCTCAGGCGGACCACTCCTCGCCCCAGACCTGGACGACGTGACCCGGCGACACTTCGCGATATTGCCGAACCGGCGGCTGGTAGTCGGGCGCGCGCACGGGGCTTCTGATCTCGTCGTTCGAGGCCTCGCGCCGGGTGCCGCGGCGCGCTGGATCGGGCACCGGCACGGCCGCCATCAGCTTCTTCGTATAGGGGTGCTGCGGATTGCCGAACAATGCCGCGCGCGGGCCGGTCTCGACGATCTCGCCGAGATACATCACCGCGACGCGGTGGCTCATGCGCTCGACCACCGCGATGTCGTGGGAAATGAAGAGATAAGCAAGCCCCATGCTGGCCTGAAGATCGAGCATCAGATTGACGACCTGCGCCTTGACCGAAACGTCGAGCGCCGAGACCGCCTCGTCCGCGACGATCAGCTTCGGTCCGAGCGCAAGCGCGCGTGCGATGCAGATGCGCTGGCGCTGGCCGCCGGAGAATTCGTGCGGAAAACGTGCGGCCATGTCGGCGGTGAGGCCGACGCGCACGAGCAAATCGGCGACCTTCTCCCGCGCCTGCGACGCCGTGGCGAGCCCGTTGGCGAGCAAGGGAGCCGCGATCGCCGTTCCCACCGACATGCGCGGATTGAGGCTCGCGAACGGATCCTGAAACACGATCTGCATCTGCTTGCGGAAGTCGCGCAAGGTTCGCGCACTCATGGCCAGCACATCCTGCCCGTCGATCAGAACGGTGCCGCTGTCCGGCTCCGTCAGCTTGAGGATGGAACGGCCCGTCGTCGACTTCCCGCAGCCGGATTCGCCGACCAGTGCCAGCGTCTCGCCGGCGCGCAAGGTGAAGGAAACGTTCTCGACCGCATGGACGCGGCCCGAGACTTTGCCGAACAGGCCCGAACGGATCGGAAAGCGCGTGGTCAGGTTGGCGACTTCGAGCAGCGGGCGCTCGGCGGTCGAGACCGTATCGGGTGTCTCCGCCGGATCGTCCGAGGTCCCCGTCACCTTGTCGACGATCGGAAACCGCATCGGCCGCACGCGTCCATCCATCGAGCCGAGGCGCGGCACAGCGGCGAGCAGTGCCCTTGTATAGGGATGCGAGGGGGCTGCGAAGATGCGCGAGGTATCGTCGGTCTCCACCGCCTGGCCGCCATACATCACCACGGTGCGGTCCGCGATCTCGGCGACCACGCCCATGTCGTGGGTGATGAAGAGGATCGACATCCCCTCCTCGTTCTGGAGCTCCTTCAACAGCTCCAGGATCTGCGCCTGAATGGTGACGTCGAGCGCAGTGGTCGGCTCGTCGGCGATCAGGAGTTTCGGCTTGCAGGCCAGCGCCATCGCGATCATCACGCGCTGGCGCATGCCGCCGGAGAAGCGATGCGGATGCTCGTGGAAGCGCGATTTTGCCGCGGGGATGCGAACACGGTCGAGCAAGCGGATGGTCTCGGCCTCCGCCGCCGCGCGCGACAGGCCGCGATGCTGGATCAGCGCTTCCGCAATCTGGAAGCCGATGGTGAGCACCGGATTGAGGCTCGTCATCGGCTCCTGGAAGATCATGGCGATTTCGTTGCCACGAACATCCTTCATGCTGCTCTCGGGCAGCGTCAGCAGATCGCGACCGGCAAGCCGGACGCTGCCCTCGACGCAGCCGTTCTCCTTCGGAATGAGTCGCATGATCGAGAGCGCGGTGACGCTCTTGCCGGAACCGGACTCACCGACGATCGCCACGGTCTCCTTGGGGGAGACATCGAACGACACATTGCGGACGACGGGACTCCATTGCCGTTCGCGCATGAAGGACGTGGTGAGGCCTGAGACCGACAGCACCGGCGCCTGCGCGTCGGCAGCGACGTGGTCGGGTATGCTTGCGCCCATGCTCATGCCGATGTCCTAATAGCCACGACTACGGTCGACACGCCCCGGCAAATCCTCGCCGCGGCGGTGGCGTTCGATCACGTCGAGCACGAAATCGACCGCCGTATCCGGCGACGTCATGCTGGCATTGTGCGGCGTCAGCAGAATGCGCGGGTGGCTCCAGAACGGATGACCCGCAGGCAGCGGCTCCGGCTCGGTGACATCGAGGACGGCGCCTGACAACGCACCGCTGTCGAGCGCTGCGAGAAAATCGGTTTCGACCAGATGCGAGCCACGCCCGACATTGACGAGCGACGCGCCGCGCGGCAGGCGCGCGAACATATCTGCGTTCAGAATGCCGCGGGTCTCGTCGGTCAAAGGCAGCAGGCAGACGAGAATGTCGGCCTGCGCAAGGAAATCCGGCAGCGCATCCGCGCCCGCATAACAGGTCACGCCCTCGATCTCGCGCGGCGAGCGGTTCCAGCCGAGAAGCGGAAAGTCGAACGTCTTGAGGCGCTCGAGCACGGCCTGGCCGAGCCGGCCGAGGCCCATCACGCCGATACGACGACGTCTGGCCGGTGTGATCCGGATCTCGCGCCAGACCTGCTCCTTCTGCTGGGCGATGAAGTCCAGGAGATCACGATGCAGGGCGAGCACAGCCATGGTGACATATTCGACCATGGTTTCGGCGATGCCGGGCTCGAGCATGCGCACCAACGGAATGTGCGGCGGAATTTTTGACGCGTCGAACTGGTCCACGCCCGCACCGACCGAGAAGACGAGCTCGACATTAGGGAAAGTCGTCGCGATGTCATCCGGCGGCACCCACGCCACGAGATAGCGGACGTCAGCGGGATCGCCGATGTCGGGCCAGAGCCGGAACGGCACATCAGGCGCGCGCTGGGCGAAGAAGCGCGCCCACTCCTCGCCGCGAACCATGTTGGCCTTGTAGAGAACCGTCATGCGGCCAAAACTCTCAAAACGGGCTGACCGGCGCGAGCCGCCGGCCGTCGATCAGGCGCTTGTGGCTGTACGCCGCAGGATCGACCAGCGGCGTCGCGCCCGTCACGATGTCGGCGGCCAGCTTGCCCGCCGCGGGGCCGATGCCGAAGCCATGGCCGGAGAAACCGGTGGCAAGGAAGAAGCCCGGCAAGGCGTCGACCGGCGAAATCACCGGGATGGTATCCGGCGTACAGTCGATCGTGCCGCCCCAGGCTTCCGCGATCTCGATGTCCTTCAATTCCGGATTCGACTTGATCAGCGAAGCCAGCGCCGCATTGACCAGCGACATGTCGGGCGCGGGATCACGGACACGCTCGGTCTCGAACGGCGACGGCTTGTCCAGGCTCCAGTCCGTGCCGCGCATGAGTTGATCGAAGAACGACTTGCCGAGCGACAGTTTCAACCCGTTCTTGCGGTGCAGGTAGGTCGGCCAGAAGGTCAGCGCATAGCGGAACAGGTCGGGCGACAGTTCAACCGTGCCGCGGTTGCGCAGCGCCAAGGTGAAACCGCCGTCAAGGCGGCGGCGGATGCAGTAGAGATCGGTGCCGAGCGCACCGGAGGTGATCTCCGGTCCCGGCGTAGTCCGGCATGCGGTGGCGTTGACGAGGCCGATCGGCAGCTCGATGCCGTGGCGCCGGCAGAACAGCGATGACCACGCCCCTCCGGACAGCAGTACCGATTGCGTGCGAACGGTGCCCTTCTCGGTGACGACGGCGCTGACCCGTCCACCCTGCGTTTCCAGTCCGCGCGCGGCGCAGCCCTGATGGAGGGTGACGCCGTGTTTTCGCGCGGCGGTCGCGAGCGCGGGCACAGCCATCGACGGCTCGGCGCGCCCGTCGCTCGGCGTGTGCAGGCCGCCGACCCATTTCTCGGAATGACCGGGCAGGCGCTCGGCGACCTCGGCCGGCGTCAGGACCGTCGAGTGCACCTGCATCTCGCGCGCCGTTGCGGCCCATCGCTCCCAGCTGGCGAGCTCATCCTTGCTCTTGGTCAGGAACAGCACGCCGGTGCGGCGGAAGCCGGCATCGACGCCGGCATCGTTCTGCATGTCTTCCCACAGGCGCAGCGCCTCGCGGGCAAGAGGAATTTCTTCACGCGCGCGACCCTGCTGGCGGCACCAGCCCCAATTGCGGCTCGACTGCTCACCGCCGACGTGTCCCTTCTCGACCAGCGCGACGGAGAGGCCCTTCTTCGCTAGATGATAGGCTGCGGAGACGCCGATGACGCCGCCGCCGATGACGACGACGTCCGCCTGCGCCGGCAGGCGCTCGTCGCTGTTTATGCGGGTGAGCGGCGGGGACATGAGACACTCCTTAACATCAGCCTGGACTTCAATTCGATCGAGATCTTGCTCGTCATGGGATGTTCATTCGCGGATCGAGCGCGTCGCGCAGGCCGTCCCCGAGGAAGTTGAAGCTCGTCACGGCAAGCGTGATCGCGAGGCCCGGCGCGATCGCGAGCCAGGGCGCGCTGGCGAGATAGATCTGCGCGTTGTTGAGCATGTTGCCCCAGCTCGCGGCCGGCGGCTGGATGCCGTAACCGAGATAGCTGACATAGGATTCGAGCAGGATCGCCTTGGCGACGTTCAACGTCGCCGCCACCATGATCGGCGCCATCGCATTCGGCACAAGCTCGCGGAACATGATGCGCATGTTCGACGAGCCGAAGGCGAGAGCCGCGACCGCAAACTCACGCTCGCGCAGCGAACGCACCTGGGCCTCCACGACGCGGGCAACGGCCATCCAGGCGGTCGCCGCAATCAGCACGGTGGTGGTGACAAGGCCTGGCTCCGTGAGCGCCGCGAGCGCAAGCAGCAGGAAGATCGTCGGAAAGCATAATACCGCGTCGACGAGCCGCATCAGTACCGCGCCGACCACACCGCCATAGAAGCCGGCAAAGGCGCCGACCACGATGCCGACTGCCATCGCAATCACCATCGCGACGATGCCGATCGAGAGCGACACGCGCCCGCCCATCATCAGCCGCGCCAGCACGTCACGGCCGAGCTCGTCAGTGCCGAGGATGTGCGCGCCCGAAAACGGCGGCGCGAACCGCTTCATGATGTCGATATAGGTGTCGTCGAACGGTAGCAGATACGGGCCGAATGCTGAGCCGAGGATGAGGACCAGAATGATCACCGCGCCCGCGAGCGCGAGGCGATGCCGGCGGAATCGCCGCCACGCGGCCTGGCCGGGTGCGAGCTGGACCGTGGAGAGGGCTGCAGTCGCCATCGTCTAGCCCACCCGGATGCGCGGATCGACGACGGCGTAAAAGATGTCGGCGAGCAGCGAGCCGATCAGCACCATCGTCGCCGAGAACATCAGGATGCCCATTACCACGGGATAGTCGCGATAGCCGATGGAATCGAGGAACAGCCGACCCATGCCTGGCCAGGTGAATACGGTCTCGGCGACCAACGCGCCACCGAGCAGCGTCGGAAACTGGAGGCCGGCCACCGTGATCATCGGCAGCAGCGCGTTGCGCAGGGCGTGAACGGTGAGGATACGCCATTCCGGCATGCCTTTCGCACGCGCGGTGCGGATGTAGTCCTGGTTGATCACCTCTAACATCGAGGAGCGCATGAAGCGGCCCCACATCGCGGTCTCGACCAGCGCCAGTACCAGCGCCGGCGCAATCAGATGATGCAGCAGGTCGAGGAAGGAGCCGTCGCCGACGGTCTCGCGATTGCCGGACGGCAGCCAGCCGAGCTTCACCGAGAACACGTAGATGGTGACGAGGCCGAACCAGAAGGTCGGGATCGACAGCGCGATCATGGCGCCGACGGTTGCGAGCGTATCGAACAGCGAGTAGCGGCGGAGCGCTCCAAGCACGCCGATCCAGCAGCCAAGCAAGACCGCGATGATCGTCGCCGTCGCCATCAGCTCCATGGTGGCACCGAGATGCGAGGAGATCACCGACAGCACGGCCTCGCCGTCGCGGTAGGAGCGACCCCAGTCGCCTTTCAGCATACGACCGAACCAGTCGAGATACTGGATCGGAAGCGGACGATCGAGCCCGAGCTGGCTGGTGACGCGATCGAGATCCTCCTGCGTCATCTGCGCGGAGGCCGCAAATTGCGAGAGCGGGCCGCCGGGCGCCAGATGCAGGATGGCGAAGCCGATCGCTGAGACGATCACCAGCAGCATGATCGCCTGCGCCAGGCGATTGGCGACGTAACGGGCCATCTCAGGCGATCCCGCGGATCGGATGCATCAGGCCCAATACCACTCGCGGATGTTCCAACAGTTGATCGACATGTTGATGTTGGGGCGGAAACCCTGGAGCCCTTCCTTCACGCCTTCCGCGATGAAGCCCTGGAACAGCGGCAGGATGGCGAGATCGTTGCGGATGAGCTTTTGCAGCTCGCCATAGGTTGTCTTGCGCTGCGCCAGATCGAACTGCCTGGCGCCTTCGGCGAGAAGCCGATCCGCTTCCGGGCTCTGGTACTGATAGGTGTTGTAGCCGCGGCCGCCTTTGGCGGGAATGGCGCCGGAGCCGAAGCGCGGCGTCACATCGGGGTCGCTGCCCAGCATGAAGTTCACCCCCACGATCACCGAGTTGAACTTCGACTGCTGCCAGAAGTCGCCCCAGATTACCGCCGCCGGCATGTTGTTGACGCGCATCGCGGCGCCGATCGCACGCCAATCCTGGATCAGGAGCTGCTGGGTCTGCTCGCGCACGGCGTTGCCGGATGTGGTCGAGTTGGCGAATTCGAGCTTGACGCCACCCTTCTCGCGCACGCCGCCGGCGCCGCGAACCCATCCCGCGGCATCGAGCAGCGCATTGGCTTTGGCAGGATCATATTTGTGCTGCGGCAGGCCCTGCTGGAACGACCAGGCCTGCTGCGGCACGAAACTCTCGGTTTGCGTCGGCAGGCCGTAATTCAGCGCATCGATGATCGCCTGCTTGTTGATGGCGAGATACAAAGCTTCGCGCACCGTGCGGTCGGCCAACGCACCGAACTCCAGATTGGGCGCGATGTGCTCCACCGAGGATGTCGCGGAGACGAAGATCTTGCGCCCCTTCAGCGTCTTCGCCTCCTGCACGAAGTTCGGCAAAATGCCTTGCAGGCCGGTGTAATCGACCTGGCCGGTGCGGAACTGGGTGTAGAGGACTGTGAGGTCCGGAATGTACTTGAACACCACGCGCTCAACGTAGGGTCCCTTGCCGTGGTAGCCGGCATGAGCATTCAAGAGGATATGGTCGCCTGGCACACGCTCGCCCCAGCGGAACGGCCCGGTGCCGACAGGCGCATTGTGGAACGGCGAGGCGTTCGGATCCGACAGCTTTTCCAGGATGTGCTTGGGTACGATGAAGGTCAGCGCGCCCAGGATCGACATATAAGGCGAATAGGCCGTCTCCATCCGCCAATGGATCTCGTCGGGCGCGACGACCTTGATGTCCTTCACGAGGTTATGGCCGACGCGGCTGCGCGCGCGGAAATCAGGATTGTTGATCAGTTCGAGCGAGAATTTTACGTCCTCGGCCGTGAACGGCGTGCCGTCATGCCACTTCACGTCGCTGCGCAGCTTGATCTTCCAGGTCAGGCCGTCGGCCGACAGGCCGCCATTCGCGATGGTCGGGACTTCGCGCGCGAGGTCGGGAACGAAGGTGCCGTCGGGATCGATGAACCAGAGCGGCGAGAACACCTGCCACCAGATGCCCTGGTCGACCTCGATGCCCGGCATCAGGGGATGAAAGACCGTTGGCTCCTGCGATAGCGCCGCGATCACCGGTCCGCGCGGCTTGTTCGGCGGATTGGTCGGGCGTTCGGTCTGCGTAAATGCGTGGCCTGGAAGCGTCCATCCCGCCGCGGCGCCCGCGCCGAGCTGAAAGAGCTGACGGCGATTCGGAATGTCGAGATGCAGTGCTCCAACGCCGAACTTCCCGGTGTCGTCCGCCATGACCACTCTCCGTTTTCGCACGCGGCACCGTCTCCCGCGCCCCCAAGACCCCGGCAAAGGGACAGGAGTGGGCTTTAGTGCTTCTAAATTTTTCTATCAAAAGTTCATCACGACTAAATACAGTTGTCAATCAAATTGCTAGGATGCGCGACCTTTTCACGCCGCCGGAGCATTTTGGGCGGCGAGGCAATGCATGGGAGAGCGACATGGATGGTCGCGGCGACACGACCGGTCCGAGGGACGCCCCGAGGATCGAGGCTGACGATGCGGTCGACCAGCGCCTCGGCGAGACCGTGCGACTGCTGCGCCAGCGTGCCGGGCTGTCGATCCAGGACGTCGCCAACAAGACCGGCCTCTCCAACGGCATGATCAGCCAGCTCGAGCGCGCACGCGCCATGCCGTCGATACGCACGCTGCGCCTGCTCAGCATCGCGCTCGACGTCCCGATCTCCTATTTCTTCGAAACCACCGATCCCGCCGACGTGCAACGCTACATCGTGCGCAAGAACAGCCGGCGCCTGCTGCGGCTCACCGCTAGCGGCGTCGTCAAGGAAGCGCTGACGCCGGCAGACAAAGGCCAGCTCGAACTCTATGAGCTCACGCTCAATCCCGGCGCCTCGTCCGGCACCGACTTCCTGCAGCATACCGGCGAGAAGGCGGGCTATATCCTCTCGGGCAGCCTGCGGCTGTGGCTCGACAACCAGGCCCATCTGCTCGAAGCCGGTGACAGCTTTCGCTTTCCGAGCATCGTGCCGCACATGTTCGACAACCCGACCCAGCAGACCGCGCGCGTGATCTGGGTGACGACGCTGCGCCAGACCGATTCTCCGGCAGGTTGAAGCGCCGCCGCCCGGCACCACCGCAAATTGCTCCTCGACGCCGCCGCGCGGAATCTGTAGCTCACGTGGAGCCGGACTCATTGACAGGGTGGACGCGAGGGTCCGCGACCGACGCGTTGGTGTGAGACCATGAAATTCAGGGGGCTTCTGACACTCGCGATGGTCGCGCAGGTCGTCGTGACTGCGGCGGCCCTCCTCGCCTCCTATGCCGTGACCGGAACCGGGTTCGGCACGGTCCAGCTCATCGCCCTGCTCGCAAGCGGTCTCGTTGCGGCGCTGAACGCGCGGCTCTGCACGCGCATGATCGCGACGTTGCAGGACAAGCGCATTGCCGCACGACTGGCCGAGCAGGCGCAGGCCAGCGCGCAAATTACCCAGGCCGTCATCAAGACCGCGCTCGATGCCTTCGTTCAAACCGATGCGAACGGTATCGTCCTGGAGTGGAGCATTCAGGCCGAAGCCTTGACCGGTTGGACGCGCAAGGAGGCGCTCGGCACGGACGTCGTCAACCTCCTCGTCGCCGAGCCGCTGCGCGACGGCTTCAGGCAACGCATGATGCGGCTCCTGCCGGAACTGTCGGATGCGCCGATCGGCATCCGGTTCGAAGCGACCCTGCTGCACCGGAACGGCGACGAGATCCTGATCGAGGCGTCCAGCACGGCGCTCCAGCTCGGGGGACGCACCCTCATCAACAATTTCGTCAAGGACGTCACCCAGAAGCGCGCTGCCGAGGAGCAGCTGATCCAGGCCCAGAAGATGGAGGCGGTCGGCCAGCTCACCGGCGGCATCGCGCACGAGTTCAACAACATGCTCACCGTGATCACGGGCACGATCGAGATCCTCGCCGAAGCCGTGAAGGACAATCCGCCGCTCGCGACCATCACCAAGCTGATCAGCGACGCCGCCGACCGCGGTGCCGCGCTGACGTCGAGCCTGTTGTCCTTTGCCCGCAAGCAGGCGCTCAAGCCGGCCGAGATCGACGTCAACAAACTGCTTGAAGAGCTCGCGAAGCTGCTGCTGGCGACCTTCGACAAGAAGATCGAGATCGTAAGCCGGCTTGACGGCAATATCTGGCTCGCCCTGGTCGATCGCGGCCAATTGAGCTCGGCGCTGCTCAATCTCGCGATCAACGCCCGCGACGCGATGCTGGATGGCGGCAGGCTGACGCTGACGACGCGCAACGTCGTGTTCGGCGTCCGCGAAGCCGTGGCGGTCGGGGCCGGCTATGCCGGCGACTATGTCGAGATCGAGATCGCCGACACCGGCACCGGCATTCCGCAGGCCATTCTGGAGCGGATCTTCGATCCCTTCTTCTCGACCAAGGACGTCGGCAAGGGCACGGGGCTCGGGCTCAGCATGGTGTTCGGTTTCGTCAAGCAATCCGGCGGCGGCATCAAGGTCTCGTCCGAACAAGGTCGCGGCACGATTTTCACGATCTACCTGCCGAAGGCGGAGGCGAGCACGCTTCGCCCGGCCGGCTATGACGAGCGCAAGGTCGTGGGCGGGACTGAGACCATCCTTTGCGTCGAGGACGACCGCGACGTCCGCCAATATGTCACGGTCCAGCTCGAAAGCCTCGGCTACAAGGTCATCCCCGCCGCCAATGCGGCCGAGGCGCTCGCCATCGCAGCCGAAGGCACGCCATTCGATCTGCTCTTCACCGACATCGTGATGGCCGGCAGCTTGAATGGACGAGAGCTCGCCGACGAGATGGTGGCAGCGCGCCCCTCGCTGCGGGTGCTGTTCACGTCGGGCTATGCCTACGACTCGCTGCATGCGCAGGGACGCGCCACCATGGGCGCGCCGCTTCTGACAAAGCCCTACCGCAAGGCCGAGCTCGCGCGCATGCTGCGCCGCTCCCTCGACACCGCCGTCGACGCGGCTGGCGATCCGATCCCGACGCCCTATTCGGTGCAGGCCGATGTCGAAGGCTTTCTGCGCAAGCAGGCGGCTGAACGCGACGGGCGCTAGTGCAGCGGAATGGATGGACAGCGCGCGATAGCTGCGCAAAACTCATCCCAGACATATCCATTGGAGACGAGCCATGACGTCACTCGAAAAAGGCATCACCGCGAACGGCACGGGCTATGGCGGCAAGACCTGGAACATTCTGGGCCAGGTCTATTTCCCGAAGGCCGTCACCGAGTCCACCTTCGCGTTCGAGACCAACAGCGAGCCGGGCCAATTCGTGCCGGTGCACATCCACCCGACTCAGGACGAATTCATCCTGGTGCAGGAAGGCACGCTCGACCTCAAGCTCGACGGCAAATGGGTGAAGGCCCATGCCGGCGACCTCGTGCGCCTGCCGCGCGGCATCCCGCACGGCTATTTCAACAAATCCGACAAACCGGCCCGCGCGTTGTTCTGGGTCTCGCCGATGCAGAAGCTGGAGGCGCTGTTCAACCAGCTCCATGACCTGACCGACCCGGCCGAGGTCGTGCGCATCTCGGCGCTGCACGAGGTCGACTTCCTGCCGCCCGAAGCCAATGACTAGGCTACGATCCCCCGACAGACGAATCGTTGGGGAACCGGCCATGCCTGCACGACGTCAACTCCTCGCAATCATCGCGGCGCTTGGGCTGGCCCTTACGACGTTCGTCCCGAGCCAGGCGCAAACGCTCACGGCAAGACAATCGGAGGCGGCTGCGACCTACGAGCGTGCGCTCGGCGATTTCAAGGCGATTCTGGCCGAGCGCCGCCGCCAGATCGACGCAAAGGAGCCGCTGCCGAACCTGCCCGGCCAAGCCATCTATCTTGCGCGGGTCGCCGTCATCAGTGCTTACAAGGATCTCACCGACGCCTTGCCGTCGCGGATCGGTCGGCCCAACAAGTTCGAAATACCGCCGGCCTATTTCGACGCCGATATCGAACCGCTGATCGACGAATACTCAAAACTGTTCGACATCATGGAAGCGCCGCCGGCCGGCGCGCAGAACTCGGCCACGCCGTTCAAGGACGTGGTCGATCTCGCTGCCGCGATCGCGCGGGCCAAGGGGCTGGCGCCGATTCACGCCGAAGTAGCGGGCCGGATCAGCCTCGGGCTGTTCTTTGCCGAGACCAACGGCAAGCAGAACGTCCGCAACGGGCGCTCCAACACCTATATGGGCAGCTTCCAGACCGGCCCGTCCGAGGACCGCAACGGCCGCAGGAAATGGCAAGCCATCAAGGCAGAGATCGCCGCAAGCGATCCCGAGCTGAGCGCGCGCGACGACAAGGAAGAGGCGCGCGCCCGCGACACCGATCATCGCTTCAATCACTGGACCAACGTGCGCGACGGCCTGATGAACGCACATGCGGATGTTTTCCGGGATATCCCGGGAATCGTGAAGACGCTGCCCGACCCGATTGACCAGATGAAGCTGTTCGAGCTGATCCAGATCGTTCCCACGCCGACCCGGTCGGCGCTCAAGTCCGGCGATCTCCTGAACTACAGGGTGTCCAGTCCGACGATCATGAAGCACCTGCGCAACAACAGCATTTTTGCTTTTGGACAGGCCGACCGGGCGCGAACCTCGGCAAGCTTCCGGGAAATCCTTGGCGCAATGTGGCTGTTCAAGCGGAAATTCGAGAAGGCGATGGCGAAATACGCGGAGATCAAGCCGCGTTAATTCTCCGGCTTGCAGGGCGATTACATATAAGGCGATTACATATAAAACGAGCGTGGCGGATAGCTCGCCTGCGGTCCATCCTTCGATACGCCCGCCTACGGCGGGCCCTCAGGATGAGGTCGCGTTTTACCGCGCGATACTAGACCCTCATGATGACGAGCCCGCCGAAGCGGGCGTCTCGAGCCATGCAGGCCGAGCACGTTCGGCGGTCCTCCTAGCTGTTCATGTCCGATCGCGCTGGCCTGCTCCGCACGCCCTACTCGGTGCGGATCGGCGAGTCCTTCAGGCCGTTATTGTCATAGGCCTTGCGAAGCGTGCCGTTCGTCGTCGCTTCCGTCATGAACTTGGTGACGAAAGCCAGTGCCTGGCTGTGGCCGAGCGGCACGGCGACGGCGGTGACCGTCTTCTTGAAGGTCTCGTCCAGCACCTTCGTGCCCGGGATCTTCTGCGCCATCTTGTTGAGCTGGTCGCGCGACAACGCGAAGGCGTCGATCTCGCCGCTGCTGAGGAGGCCGAAGACCTCGTCATAGGTCTGGTAGCCCGTGACTTTCGCGTTCTTCAGATGCGCGACCGCGCCGCGCATGGTGGTCGTGGCGTTGACGGCCGCAACCTTGATGCCCACCTGGTCGAGCGTGGCGAAATTGGTGACGCTTGACCCTGCCTTGACGATGTAGGTGGCGTCGGCGACCTCGTAGATCGGGCCGAACATCATTTTGGTCTCGCGCTCGGGATCTTTTGGCAGCCAGGTGACGTCCCAACTGCCTTTCGACGCCGCATCGGTGATCTGGCCGGAATTCTGGTGCACGACATATTCGACGGGCACGCCGAGCTGGGCGGCCATCTCCTTGCCGAGATCGACCGGCACGCCTGCATAGCCGGCTTCGGTCTTGGTGGACCAGAACGCGCCGCCCGCCGGGCTGATCGCGATTGCGACGCGGAGCTTGCCGCTCGGTGCGATGTCGTCCTTCAAACCATCGGCTAGCGCGGGCATGGCAACCGCCGCTGCGAGAACGAGGCCGGCGAGGGCCGACTGAAGATACGTGGGCATGTCATGATCTCCTGACCTTTTCTTCTTCTCTTGTTCTTTCCGACCGCCTCGCGCGCCACCGTTCGGCCATTGACATAATTCTGGTCGATCGTGCGGGCGATGAAAAGCGGTTTGTCATGGCAAAACTGCCAAAGGCCATAGCGCGGTTTGCAGTACCAAGGCCCATGACTGCCACCTGATGACTGCCATCCGATGACTGCCATGGCTATGGTGTTCCACGGCCGGGCATTTGTTGGTAGCCTCTCGCCCCGACAGACAGTAACCGGGGGCCACCGAATGACCTGCGCGAATCCCTCACGGCGCAACGGAGCGTGGAGACATGCCGGGCGGGCCCTGGCCGCGGCGATGGCCATGGCCGCGCTCACCGGCTGCGAGGACAAGAATACGTTCGTCGCGCCGCCGCCGCCCAAGGTGGACGTCGCCGCGCCCGTGCAGCGCGCGGTCACGCGCTATGTCGAGGCCACCGGCAACACCGCGCCGATCAAGAATGTCGATCTCGTCGCGCGGGTGCAGGGATTCCTGCAATCGATCGACTACCAGGACGGCACCTTCGTCAAACAGGGCACCCAGTTGTTCACGATCGAGCCCGAGACCTACAAGCTCAAGCTCGATCAGGCGCAGGCGGCCGAGGCCGGCGCGCAGGCGTCGCTCCGGCAGGCGGAAGCCGACTACAAGCGGCAGAGCGACCTCGTGCAGCGGCAAGCGGTCTCGCAAGCGACGTTGGACAACTCGACCTCGAACCGCGACAACGCGCAGGCCAACCTCCAGCAGGCCCAGGCCAACACCCGCCTCGCCGAAGTCAACTACGGCTACACCAAGGTGAGCGCACCATTCGACGGCGTCGTCAGCGCCCATATGGTCTCGATCGGCGAGCTCGTCGGGGTCTCCTCCCCGACCCAACTCGCCTCCATCGTGGCGATGGACCCGATCTATGTGAACTTCACCGTCAACGAGCAGGACGTGCTGCGCATTCGTGCCGAGGCCGCCCGACGCGGGCTGACCGCCGCCGACATGAAGCAATTTCCAATTCACGTCGGCTTGCAAACCGAGGCCGGCTATCCGCACGAGGGCAAGCTCGACTACGTCGCGCCGACCATCAACCAGTCGACCGGCACGCTCGCGGTGCGCGGTCTCGTGCCCAACGACAAGCGGGTGCTGCTGCCCGGCTATTTCGTGCGCGTTCGCGTGCCCTTCACCCAGGAGAAGGACGCCCTGCTCGTTCCCGATACCGCGCTCGGCAGCGACCAGGGCGGCCGCTATCTCCTCGTCGTCAGCGGCGACAACATCGTCGAGCAACGCAAGGTGCAGATCGGTCCCGTCGACAACGGCCTGCGCGTGATCGAAAGCGGCTTGAAGCCTGATGACCGCGTGGTGATCGCGGGGCTATTGCGCGTGATCCCGGGCCAGAAGATCGACCCGCAAATGACGAAGATCGAGCAGCCGCAGGCGTCCGCCAAGTAAGATCCAAGTGAGGGGCCGCCAGTCATGATCTCAAAATTCTTCATCGAGCGGCCGGTCCTCTCGAACGTCATCGCGCTGCTGATGATCCTGATCGGCGGCGTCGCGCTGTTCAATCTCGCGATCGCGCAATATCCCGATGTGGTGCCCCCGACGGTGCAGGTCACCACGCGCTATCCAGGCGCCAGCGCCAAGACCGTGATCGACACCGTGGCGCTGCCGATCGAGCAGCAGGTCAACGGCGTCGAGGACATGCTCTACATGCAGTCCTACAGCGGCTCCGATGGCACCTATACGCTGACGGTGACGTTCAAGATCGGCACCGACCTCAACTTCGCGCAGGTGCTGGTGCAGAACCGGGTCTCCAGCGCGCTGTCGCAACTGCCCCAGTCGGTGCAGAACCAGGGCGTCACCGTGCAGAAGCGATCGACGTCGATCCTGCTGTTCGTGACGCTGACCTCGCCGGACAAGACCTTCGACAGCCTCTATCTGAGCAACTACGCCACCATCAATCTCCGCGACGAGCTCTCGCGCCTGCCCGGTGTCGGCAACGTCACCGTGTTCGGCGCCGGCCAGTATTCGATGCGGGTGTGGCTCGATCCGAACAAGCTGCAAGTCCGTGGCCTGGTGCCGCAGGACGTCATCCAGGCGATCCAGCAGCAGAGCCAGCAGGTCTCGGCCGGCCAGGTCGGCGCGCCGCCGACGCCACCGGGACAGGCGTTCCAGTACACGCTCAACGTCAACGGCAGGCTCGACGACACCACCGAGTTCGAGAACATCATCGTCAAATCAGGCACCAGCGGCGACGTCACCCGGGTGCGCGACGTCGGCTCGGTCGAATTGGGCGCGCAGACCTACAGCCAGATCTTCTCGCTGAACAAGCAGCCGGCCACCGGCATCGGCGTGTTCCAGTCGCCCGGCGCCAACGCGCTCCAGGTCGAGCAGGCGGTCGAAAAGAAGATGGCGGAGCTCGCCAAGGCTTTCCCGCAGGGCATGAAGTACGACACGCCGTTCGACACCACCAAATTCGTGCAGGCCTCGGTGCACGAGGTCTACATGACGCTGATCGAGGCCGGCCTCCTGGTGCTGGTCGTGATCCTGGTGTTCCTGCAGGACTGGCGCGCGATGCTGGTGCCGGCGACCACGGTGCCTGTCACCATCATCGGCGCGTTCGCCGCGATGGCGGCGCTCGGCTTCACCATCAACATGTCGACCTTGTTCGCGATCGTGCTTGCGATCGGTATCGTCGTCGACGACGCCATCGTCGTGGTGGAAGGCGCGGCGCACAACATCGAGCAGGGCATGAACGGCCACGACGCCGCGATCAAGGCGATGGACCAGCTGTTCGCGCCGATCGTCGGCATCACCCTGGTGCTGATCTCGGTGTTCTTGCCGGCCTCGTTCCTCGCGGGCCTCACGGGCCGCATCTATTCGCAATTCGCACTGGTGATCGCGGCAACGGCGCTTTTGTCCGCCATCAACGCGGCGACGCTGAAGCCGACGCAGTGTGCGCTCTGGCTGCGGCCGACGGTGCCGCCGGAGAAGCGCAACTTCTTCTATCGCGGATTCAACAATGTCTATGACCGCGTCGAGCGGGGCTACACAAGGCTGATCAGCTTCCTGTGCGGGCACGCCACGGTCTCGGTCGCATTCGCGCTGGTGCTGATCGGAATCGGCGGCTACGGCCTGTCCCGGGTGCCGACCGGCTTCCTGCCGATCGAGGACCAGGGCTATCTGATCGCCGCCGTGCAACTGCCCGACGGCGCCGCGCTGGAGCGGACCCAGAAGGTGCTCGACAGAGCGGCCGAGCTGATCAAGGACACGCCCGGAGTCCAGCAGGTCATCACCATCGCCGGCATCTCCGCGCTCGACAACAGCGCCAGCCTTGCCAATGCCGGCGTCGCCTACATCATCCTGAAGGACTGGGGCGCGCGCAAAGGTCCGGGCGAGGATCTGCGCTCGCTGGTCTACGGACTGAACGACAAGCTCGCAGTCATCATGGAGGCGCGCACGCTGGTGCTGCCGCCGCCGCCGATCCAGGGCATCGGCAACGCCGCCGGCTTCTCGATGCAAGTCGAGTTGCGCGACGGCAACAGCGATTTCGGCAAGCTCCAGGCCATCACGAGCGCGATGGTCAGTAACGGCCAGAGCCAGAGCGCGCTGCAGCGCGTCCAGTCGTCGTTCCGCTCCTCGGTGCCGCAATTCAACGTCGAGATCGACCGCATCAAGACCCAGACGCTGCACGTCACGACGGATCAGGTGTTCGCGGCGCTGTCGACCTATCTCGGCTCGTCCTATGTCAACCAGTTCAACAAGTTCGGCCGCGTGTTCCAGGTCTATACGCAGGCCGATCCCGCGTTCCGCCTCACCGAGCGCGACATCGCCAACCTGCAGGTGCGCAACTCGAACGGCGACATGATCCCGATCGGCACCGTCGCCACGATCACGCCGGCCACCGGCCCCTCGCTGATCAGCCTCTACAATCTCTATCCCTCCTCGACCGTCATCGGCCTGCCGGCGCAGGGCTACTCCTCGGGCCAGTCGCTGAAGCTGATGGAGGAGATCGCGGACAAGACGCTGCCGCCGGGCACCGGTTACGAATGGACCGCGATGTCCTATCAGGAGAAGGCTGTCTCCAACCAGATCTACTGGGTGTTCGGGCTCGCCATGCTGCTGGTCTATCTCGTCCTCGCCGGCCAATACGAGAGCTGGTACGCGCCGATCTCGGTGATCCTCGCGGTGCCTCTGTCGCTGATCGGGCCCATGCTGATCCTCAATGGCCTGAAGATCGACAACAACCTCTACTGCCAGATCGGCCTGATCCTCCTGATCGCGCTGTCGGCCAAGAACGCCATCCTGATCGTCGAGGTCGGGCTGGAGCTGCACGGCCGCGACGGCAAGCCGGTGCTGGAATCCGCCATCGAAGCTGCGCGCGCCCGCTTTCGTCCGATCCTGATGACGTCGTTCGCCTTCATCCTCGGCGTCGTGCCGCTGGTGATCGCGACCGGCGCCGGCGCCAGCGCGCGCAAGTCGATCGGCATCACGGTGTTCTCGGGCATGCTGGCCTCGACATGCCTTGCGGTGCTGTTCGTGCCGGCCTTCTTCGTGGTGGTGCAACGCTTCGAGAACTGGCGCGCGTCAAAAAAGGCGACGAAGGCTGCGGCGGCGGCCGAGGTGAAGTCCTAGGCTTTCTCGGTGGAGGTCTGCCGCGCCTCGCCGCTCGACACCAGCAGCACCGAGACCTTCGCCTGCCTGAGCACGGCGTCGGCGACGCCACCGAAGGAGAGATGGTCGCCTTGGATGCGGTCGACGCCCATCACCACGAGATCGACATCGGTGGTCTCGATCTCGCGCAGGATCGCCGCCTCCGGCGCCCGGTTCACGCGCAAGGTCGTGGTGATGTCGACCTCATAACGGGCAGCGAGATCGCTGGCGTCCTTCAGGATGCCGGCCTCCTGGCTCAGACCACGAGAGGCGCCGCGCTGCGCGCCCTTGTCGCGCGTCGTCGCGACATAGATCACGCGGAGCGAGCCTGATCCCGCCGCCTGCGTCAACGCCACCGCGACCTCGGCACCGCGCTTGGAGACGCCGCTGCCGGAGACCGGAACGAGGATATTGAGTGCGTCGGGCATCGGCTGCTTCAGGTGCTTTCCCTTCGCCGCCAGGATTGCGAGCGGTCCTTCGAACTTCGCTGCGATGTCCTCAACTTCGCCATCGAAGCGATCCTTGGCGGCAGTGACCTTGTCGACGCCGATGACCAGAAGATCGAAGCCCTTCTTTGCCTCATCTCCGATTGCCTCGCCGAGCCCCGACTTGCGGACACGCGTCGTGACGTCGACGTTGCCGGCATCGCCATGCGCCGACACGGTCTCGGCGGCCTTCTTCACCACCACTTCCGGGCTTTCTTCCTCGCCGCTCCCCTTCTCCCGCTCCTTGGCGCGCTTGCCGATGTGCAGCACGGTGATCGGCAGGCCACGCATCCCGGCAATCAGGCCGGCAATGTGGGCGGCGAAGGTGGCATTGACGCTTTCGTCCACTGCCAGCAACGGCCGTTCGAGATTGGCGACGAAGCCGCGCTTCTCGAACTCTTCCCGCTCCAGGCGCTCTTGCTCCTCCTTGTTCATCGGCAGCTTTGCCAGCGCCGCGCGCAGCATCGGCGGCATCGCCATCGTGGTCACGATCGCCATCGTGACGATCATCGTGAACAGGTTCTGGCTGAGCACGCCGATCGAAAGACCGATGGTGGCGATGATCACCTCGGTCGAGCCGCGCGCGTTCATCCCGCTCGCGAGCGCCAGCGACTCCCTTGTGTTCAGCCCGCCCAACGTGCCGCCGACGAAGGCGCCGCCGAACTTGCCGACGCTGGCGATCACGACCAGCAGCCCGGTCAGCATCAGGAGATTGGGATCGCGCAGCACCGTGAGGTCGGCGCTCAAGCCGGCCAGGCCGAAGAATACCGGCATGAAGAAGCTCGAGATCAATCCGCGCAGGCGCTCGTCGATTTGCCTCGTCAGGATCGGGGACTCTCCGACCAGAATGCCGGCGACGAAGGCGCCGAGCACCGTGTGGACGCCGATCAGGTGCGTGATCAGCGCCATCACGCTCATCAGCAGCAGGATCACCGTGACGACGGGCGCGGTGCTGACGAGATTGTCGTTGGCCCAGCGGATGAGCTGAGACACAAGCTTGCGGCCGATGGTGAAGCTGATGGCGAGGAAGGCCAGCGTGCCCAGCACGGCTTTCGCCACCGAGGCGATATCCAGCGTGCCGTGCGAGGCGAGGCTGAAGATCACTGCGATGATGATCCAGCCGATGGTGTCGTCGATGACGGCGGTCGCGACGATGATCTGGCCGACATTGCGGCGCATGAAATTCATTTCGCGCACGACCACGGCGACGATCTTCACCGAGGAGATCGACAGCGCCGTGCCCATGAACAGCGACGCAACCAGGCGGGCTTGTGGGTTCGGCAGCAATGCATCGGGCAGGAACTCGCCGAGCGCAAAGCCGCAGGCGAAGGGCACGAGGATGCCGGCGACCGAGATCGCGATCGCGGCCTTGCCGACCTTCCTGACCAGCTTGAGGTCGGTCTCCATGCCGGTCAGCAGTAGCAGCAGGAGGATCCCGAACTGGGCGATGCCGTCTATCATCGCTTTCTGCTCGGGCGTTTTGGGGAAGATCGCGTGCTGCGCGTCAGGCCAGATCCAGCCGAACAGCGACGGGCCGAGCAGGATGCCGGCGAGCAATTCGCCGATCACCGAGGGCTGCCCCATGCGCTGCATGGTCTCGCCGAGACCGCGGCCGACCGCGATCAAGAGCACGATCTGGGCAACCAGCAGGAATTCGGACGGACCGGCCGATTTGCCGCCCTCGGCAGCGGCCGCAATGGTGGTGAGGACAAGAGCCGCGGGGACAAGGCCGACCGGTCGGAGCAGGCTCCAATGCATGCTGGTGTCTTCCCCCTTCATTTGCTCCGGCAAGGTGCCGGACGGGGATAGAACCCGCGGGAGGCGGAGCGGGTTCCCGTCGCTTGCGGCGAGTTGGGGGGCAACAACAAAAAACGCGAAAACAACCCCATGCACAGTAGAGATGGGGTTGAAAAGGTTGAAGAAATTTCGTCTTTGCCGAAACCACTTGCTCCGTCGGGCAAAACACCGGCACAATGGCATCATCGGGCGGCATGCGTGACGTGCCGCGACCTTCCGGTCGTTGCGAGCGAAGCGAACCAATCCAGAGTCCCTTCGCAGAAAGATTCCGGATTGCTTCGCTTCGCCTGCAATGACGAAGAGACAGCGTGAACTCCCTCACACCGCCTGCGGTGTCCTGATTTCGCGCGGCAGGATGATCGCCGCTGCGATCGCGAGCAGGCAGAGCGCGGCGAAGGCGTGCAGCATGGTGACGAAGCCGCCCTGCTCGTAGAGCCAGGCGACCAGACCCACTGACGCGCCGGCGGCGGTGAAGCCTATGAAATAGCGCACGGCATAGGCGCGCGAGCGCCATTCCTCGCTGGTGTACTTGCCGACCATGGCGTCGTTGACCGTGACCTGCCCGAACGCGCCCATGACGATGCCGATCGAGACCAGGATCAGCGGCAAATTGGACAGGCTCGCGGCCAGATACAGGAACGGCGCCAGCATGAAGGACAGCGGCAGCGCCACCGTCTTCAGCGAATAGCGGTCGAGCAACCGGCCGATCGTGTACTGCGTCATCGCGCCGAACACGTAGACGCAGGCGGCGATGACGCCAAGCAACGCCGGGCTTTTGGTGAGATCGGCAAGCCGCTCCGCAAACAGTTTTGGCAGCGCGACGGTGACGGCATTGAACGTGGTGGAAATTGCGATCACCACGATCAGCAGCGACAGGATCACGCGCCACATGTCCTGCTTGGCGACGCGCGCCTGCGCCGCGGCCTGCTTCGAGCCCTTGCGGTCCTCGTGCACGACCATCATCGCAAACGCGATGCCGATCATGATCGTCACGACGCCCGGGACGATGAAGGCCAAACGCCAGCCGAGATATTGGCCGATCACGCCGGTGACCAGCGCCGACGAGGCAACGCCGAGATTGCCCCAGACGCCGTTCAATCCCATTTCGCGGCCGAGCTTGTCCGCGTAAGACACGATCATCGCGGTACCGACAGGATGATAGATCGAGGCGAAAATGCCGATGGTGAACAGCGCCGCGCCGAGCTGCGCCGGGGTCTGCACGAAGCCGACCGAGATCATGGAAAGACCGATGCCGACGAAGAAGATCAGCATCATGTGGCGGCGGCTCCAGCGGTCGCCGAGCCAGCCGGTGAGCAGCGAGCCCGCACCGAAGGCGACGAAGCCTGGCGTCGCGTAGGGCAGGAGTTCCGAATACGCCATGCCGAGCGCCGGTCCCATGATGATCACGGCGGCGGCGAAGATCAGCATCGCATAATGGTCGATGAAATGACCGGCGTTGACGAAACTGATCACCCGGCTGGGGCTGTTCATGGGAATCCTCTCCTGCTCCGAAATGAGTTATATGTCAGGCGCATTACGGGATGCTGCCAATGACTGTCGTCGAAACGCCAATCCTCCGGGAGGTCCGGGGCAACCACCGCTCGACCGCCGGGGTGCACCTGGTTGCGCGCGACTATCCCAAGGGCATGCGGATCGATCTGCATATGCACCGCGAGGCGCAGCTGATCTATGCGGCCAAGGGCACCATGCAGGTGACGACGCCCGAGGGGCGCTGGCTGGTGCCGCCGGACCGCGCGGTCTGGGTCCCCGCGAGGCTCGAGCACGCCATCGACCTGCTCGCCGACATCGAGATGCGCACGCTGTATTTCGACCTGTCCTGGCTGAAGCGCGAGCAGCGCCATGAGGGACTGACCAAGGAATTCGTGGTGCGGGTGTCGCCGCTGCTGAATCAGGCGATCCTCGCGCTGTTCGACGTCCGCAATACCGAGGAGCGGACCGATCTGCTGGTTCGCCTGGTGATGCTGGAATTGGTCCAGGCCGAGGATTCCGCGACCTTCGTGCCGCTTCCGCACGAGCCGCGCTGCCGGCGCGCGGCCATGATCGTGCTCGATGATCCGACCGGCCTGCACGACATCGACACGCTGGCGCGCGAGGTCGGAACCTCCGCCCGCACGCTGTCGCGGTTGTTTTCGACAGAGACGCAATTGAGCTTCAAGAGCTGGTGCCAGCGCGCAAGAATTGCGGCAGCGATCCAGCTTCTGTCGACGGATGCCGGCGTGTCGGTGAAGCAGCTCGCGACACAGCTCGGCTATGCCAGCGTGCCGGCGTTTTCGGCGGCGTTCCGCCAGGTGACGGGGCGGACGCCGACGAAATTTGCGGGAAAGGCATGACAAGCATGCCTTATTCCTGCGCTTGATTGTGATCGGCTTCCACCTAAATCCCGTGTAAGCTTCCCGCACCGCACAAACCTGACACGAAAGCTCAGATGGCAAACGCCTTCTTCTCCGACCTGCTCACCACCATCTCCGAGCGTGGCCGCACGCTGCTTCGTCGCGGGGATTCTGCTGACACCACGCAGGATGCCGACGGGCTGATCGAGCTCTGCGGTGCGCTGCTGTCGGGCCGGGGCGAAGCTTCGGGCACTGCCATGGCGCGTGAGGTGCTCGACACCTACCAGGAGTTGGATGAGACGGGACGCCGCGCCTTCTTCGAAGCACTGGTGCGTGATTTCGGCCCGGATCGGGAACGCCTGTCCAAGGCGATCGAGACATGGCGTGCCAAGCCGGCCGACGAGGATGCCAGCGCCCTTCACTTCGCCTCCGAGCCGCGCCGGCAGGAGCTGATCCGCCGCCTCAACCGCGCGCCCGGCGGCACCGGCGATCTCGTCAACATGCGCGCCGATCTGCTCGGTATGATGAACGGACACACCGATCTCGCCGCGCTCGATCGCGACGTCTCGCATCTTCTCTCTTCGTGGTTCAACAGGGGGTTTCTCGTGCTGCGCAGGATCGACTGGTCGACCCCGGCCAACATCCTCGAAAAGATCATTCGTTACGAAGCCGTACACGAGATCAGCGACTGGGACGATCTGCGCCGCCGCATCGATCCGGTCGACCGCCGCTGCTACGCCTTCTTCCATCCCGCAATGGTCGACGAGCCGCTGATCTTCGTCGAGGTCGCGCTGACCGAGACCATCCCCGGCGCGATCGCGCCGCTGCTCGCGGTCGATCGCACATCCGTCCCGATCGAGCGGGCGCGCACCGCCGTGTTCTACTCGATTTCCAATACCCAGCGCGGTCTCGGCGGCATCTCCTTCGGCAGCTTCCTGATCAAGCAGGTGGTGGAGGAGCTGCGCCGGGAAACGCCGAAGCTCGACAATTTCGTGACGCTGTCGCCGGTGCCGGGCTTCATGCCGTGGGTGAAGCAGGACAAGGATTTGCCGCTGTCGGACGAGGACCGCGAAGTGCTGAAGCGTCTCGACGATTCCAAATGGTTCGAGAACCCCGAGACGACAACGCTGCTGCGTGGCGTGATCGAACCGCTCGCGGCGTATTACTTCCTCAAGGCGCGCACGCCGAAGGGCAAGCTGATCGACTCCGTCGCGCGCTTCCATCTCGGCAACGGCGCCCGCCTCGAGCGCATCAACTGGCTCGGCGATCTCTCGCCGAAGGGCGTGCGGGAGTCGGCCGGCGTGATGGTCAACTACCTCTACCGCCTCGACGACATCGAGAAGAACCACGAAGCCTACGCCAATGACGGCGTGGTCGTGGCCTCGAGCGCGGTGAAGAAGCTGCTGAGGGGCGAAGGACGAAGGCTGCTGGATATGCGGCTGTCGTAGGCAGCGACGGCTCGCGCCATATCGTCATGGCCAGCGCAGCGCCATCATCGCGAAGAGCTCTTGCGACGAAGCAACCCAGGCTGCCACCCGCGGAAAGATTCTGGATTGCTTCGCTACGCTCGCAATGACGGAGAATGTGGCGACACCTTGCCCAACTCGAGCCCTTCGCCCGCTGCGAGCCTAGGCGCCCCCGAACGAGCCAGCTCCCTCCACCGTCATTGCGAGGAGCGAAGCGACGAAGATTCCATGGGGAGTGGATAGCGACCAAGTCTGAGGCCAGACTGAGGTGGCAATACCACCCAACCTGGAGACGACGATGTTGCTCGATCATCCTTCCGACGGACCGACCGCTATCCGCACGCAGTTTGGCGCAATTTTTGTGTC